>NZ_JBMDJH010000040.1:0-10993 GCF_057809085.1 Acidovorax sp. FG48
TACTTGTCTGGGCCTACCTTTTGGCAACGTGCACTTCGTTGTTTAAACCGCCGCTAATTTTTTGAAATTTGAGTGCCTCCAGGTCGTCCCGCCCCACCTGCTGAGCAGAACACCTCGGCAGGTTGCCGTTATGGGCCGCCCCCCCTGGGAGCGCCAGGCAAATATCCCGGTTTGCCCATGCTCTCCCAGCCCCTCCCTTCGCATCAGGCCCTCGCCAGCAAAAAGCCCAGGGGTGCTGGCGACTGCACTCAATGCATCATCTGGGGCTGTCTCTCGAACAGATGCTCGAATTGGGCAAGCCAAGGCTCTGCCAAGCAACGGATCTGCGCATCGTTGCGCAAGATGCGCTGCATGATGCGCGTCTTTTCACGGCGGTGCTCGGGCAGCAATTCATGCTCTTGGGACTTGAAGCGCAGTTGCTCAATCAGCACAGCACAAGCGCCTTCATAGCGCACCACGCCATCCCAGTCCTTCAGCTTGGCAGCTTCCAGCATCTTGGCGCTGCTGTCTTCAATCGCTTTGTAATAGTCAATCAGCATGTGGGACATTTTTAGACTCCCTGCTTTTGGACGCCGGTACCGATTTGCTCCCAGCTCTGGGCCACAGGGACAATCAACTCGACCACCTCTTCCACCATCCCGGCATCGTTACGCAGGTTGGCCAAGGTAAGACGCTTGACACAATAGTCATACAGCGCTTGTAGATTCCCAGCCAACTCACCGCCTTGTGCAGGATTGAGTCCGCCTTTGAGGCCCTCTTCCAGAATACGCACGGCCTTTCCCAAATGGCGGCCCTTTTCATCAATCTCGCCGCGCTGCATGGCTCCACGCGCCGCATTCAACGATTGCATCAAACCGTCGAACAGCATCTTGATCAGCATATGCGGAGTCGCACCCTCCACACAGGACTGCACACCTACTTGCCGATATGCCGAGGCTGCACGAGAACTAACGGGGGTGTACATCGACGACTCCTTCATATGCATGCTTTTGTTCAATATCGGCAATAGAAGGAAAAACTCAAGCAATTCCTAGAGCACTTTTCGCGAGGTATTCGTCAATCCACTCAAGAGTTGCAGGGCGAAATTTTTGACCACTGCATTCCATATCCATGTGCCCCGCGACCGACTCACAACCAAGCACTTTCACTTGTTCCACTGCGTGACTTGTTGTGAGATGTAGTTATTCAACGCCGTCAGCGAACCCATCTTCGCATCCAGTGCCGTGTATTGCGCTCGCAAACGTTTTTCGACCACTGCAGCACGGTCATTGACTCTGTCCTGCTCCTGGGTGTTGCGCTTGGCAGCGGCACTCAGCGCATCAGCCTTGCTGTTCATCACACCATCGAAAGAAAGCAGGCTTGTCATATATGTCTTGAGCTTGACAGCCAAGCCGTTGGCATCAGACCCCGTGGCCACATTCGTAGCAAACATGGCTTTGAGCGCTTCCGGCGTCTTGAGCGCCTTGTCTAGCTTGCTGCCGTCCACCGTCAGCTTGCCACCGCGCTGCATATCAATACCAATATCCGAAAGCCGCTTGAAGACACCCTCTCCGCCAGTGGTAGCCATCATCTGCTGACGTAACGCATTCTGCAAACCGACCGCCGAACTATCCCCCTGGAAAATGCCCGCGGTCTTGGTTTCATCGTCATATTTTGTGGAGGCGCTCAGCAGATCGTTGACTGCGTTGTATGCGTCCACGAAAGCCATGATGTTCTTCTTCATGCTCGCCGTGTCGGTACTTACCGACACATCCACATCCGAAGTGGTCACTTGCGCGACCGTCATGCTCAACCCTGGGACCGCATCGGCAAAGGTGTTGTTGGCCGATGAAATGTCGATGCCATTGATTTTGGCCAACGTGTTCTGCGCATACTGAATTGTGTTGGCAGCCATACCGACACCAGCTGAATTCTCGGGATCAAAAGCCAGCCTGGACAAACCTGGCGCGCCACTATCCTCCGCCACTTGGATACGGAAGCCCGAAGCTTCTCCGGTAGCCTTTGATCGCACCAGCAAGCGCTCGCCCGTGGCATCGCGCAGTACCGTGGCGGTTACATCGGTAGTGGCATCATTGATCGTCGCCGCGATCTTTGTCAGGGAGTCCGTAGCACTCACCGCGATGTCCACTTTCGATGGGGACTTTGGTGTGAACATGGGCGGAGGACTGGTGTGCAACCAAGTTCCCAACTGGATCGTCAATGTTCCGGCACCGACAGGCGCATCGGCTGTCGCGATGGCCGTAGAGGCCACCGACTGGGCACGAGCCAACTGCTGAACGCTGATGCCAAACGATGTCGCAGTGGCTATCCCCGAAATACTCGCGGACACAGCGCTACTGTTAGAGGACGTCACCGACATCCCATTCCACCCACTGTCGCGCGTGAGTTTCGACGCCGCATCCGAGAGTGTCGACATCAGTGACTTGAGCTGCGAATACGTCGATATTTTGGTTTGGATGGAGGTAGCAGCGGTTTGTAGCTTAGCGATAGGACGCTTTTCCAGCGCCACCAGCTTAGTGACTATAGAGTCAACATCCAACCCGCTACCAATGCCTGCAGATGAAATGGCCATGTCAACCTCCTGAACAAGTCCATTGGACGGACTTTGCAAAAAACACTGCGTGATTTTTGCAAAATCAGCCCCACGCAAAAGCCGGAAAAGCGGCGAAGGGGCAAGCCCCGTCGCCGCTTTGCAAGACCAAGAATACTCTTGGCCCGCTGCTGCTCCTCAGCTTAACGCAGAAGGGACAGCACACCTTGTGGCAACTGGTTAGCCTGCGCCACCATCGCCGTACCAGCCTGCTGCAGAATCTGGGTGCGCGACAGGTTCGCTGTTTCCTTTGCGAAGTCCGCGTCCACAATCCGCCCTCGCGACGCAGACAGGTTTTCCACTTGAATCTCAATATTACCAACCGAGTTCTCGAAACGACTTTGCAGGGCACCGAGATCAGCGCGGGCCGAGTTGACCTGGTCGATGGCGCTATCGATCTTCTTGAGTGCCACCCAGGCGTTGGCCTGTGTATCCACCGACAGGGTGTCGATACCCAACGAATCGGTCGTCGTGTCTGTCGCGCTCAACTGCGCTCCAGCATCCCCGACAACCGCCGCAGCATAACCAAAATTGTCCGCTGTGAAACCGCTCAGGGTCAGTGTCGCAGCGTCACCACTGCTGTCCAGCTTGGACGACATCAGATCAATGGTGTAGTTGCCATTGTCCTGCTTGCTCAAGAAGGCCGTCACACCTGAATCAGCCGACTTGCGGTTGATGGCCTCCACCAACTGACCCAGTCGCTCGGTTCCTGATTTGGCTTCCTTGATCGTACCCAGATCCCAGGTCGTGGTGCCATCATCAATCTGCAAAGTCGTGCTGTCGGTGATTGCCGCCAGATCGGTGATGGTCGTTACATCGATGTCGGTGGTCTTGTCGTAAGCGTACACGACATCCGCCAAGCCCTTTGCAGTGGTATCGGTCAAAGCGCCGACGGTGATGTTGTCGCCGGAATTGGCACCTACCTGGAACACGGCGCCCGAGAACGTACCATCCAGAATTTTCTGACCGTTGAAGCTGGTCTGCTTGGCCACACGGTCGATCTCGTCGGTTAACTGCTTCACTTCCGATTGCAGAGCCGCACGATCGGCCTTGCTGTTGGTCGCGTTGCCTGCCTGCACGGCCAGTTCGCGCATGCGCTGCAGCATGTCGCCGACCTTGCCCAGCGAGCCTTCGGCCGTCTGCGCCAGAGAAATACCGTCGTTCGAGTTGCGCGCCCCCACTGTCAGGCCCCGCACTTGGGTGTTCATCCGCTCGGAAATAGCCAGACCAGCCGCATCGTCCTTGGCACTGTTCACACGCAGCCCTGAAGAAAGGCGCTGCATGGAAGTTTGCAGAGAGTTTGCGGACATGCCCAAGTTCCGCTGTGCAGTCAACGAGGCGATGTTGGTATTGATGGTAGAGGCCATTTGAAAGCTCCTTATTAACTAAATTCCGGCTAACCGCCGATCACAACGCCAGCACCGGTCTGGCAGCCTAGACCGGACGGCAGCACGAACATCCGTCACTGGCCGGTCAACAGATTGATTCAATCCGTTGTGTTTGTTTTCGGGGATTCCCGGCAAAACTTGAGGGCGCCAGCGTTTTTTTTCTCCACTCGAACGCTCGCCCCCCCGAATCACGGTCAAAAGAACTCAAACAAGGCGGCTTTTTCAACACTTTTCCGGACTATGCGCTGGGCCCAGATGCGCAGAATCAGGTCACGGATCAACCGAAGTCAGCGCCTTGATGCTGGCGCTACCTCCGGCGGGCAGGCCGGACTTTCGTCCCAAGGAGATTTCTAATGGCCTCTACCATCAATACCAACATCGCCTCGCTGAACGCACAGCGGAACTTGGGCATGTCCGCAAACTCTCTGCAAACTTCCATGCAGCGCCTTTCTTCAGGGCTGCGTGTGAACAGTGCCAAGGACGATGCGGCCGGTCTGGCTATTTCCGAGCGGATGAACACCCAAGTGCGTGGCCTGACAGTGGGAGCGCGCAACTCAAACGATGGGATTTCTCTGGCGCAGACGGCCGAAGGAGCACTGGGCAAACTCGGCGACATGCTGCAGCGCATGCGCGAACTGGCCGTGCAGGCAGGCAACGCGACCAACAGCAAGGCCGACCGAGTAGCGCTGCAGGCTGAAGTTAGACAGTTGACCGATGAAATCGATCGTGTGGCCAAGCAGACCACATTCAACGGACAAAAGATCCTCGATGGCTCATTTTCGGGCGCGGTATTCCAGGTAGGCGCCAATTCCGGCGACAACATCACCATCGGAGCGCTGACCGACTCGCGCGCCGCAGGCCTGGCGGATGTGGTGTACGCCTACGACAAGACCACCGATATCGATGCAACGACCGTCACCGATCTGGCGGCAATCACCGACAGCACAGCGTTGCAGATTGATGATGGCATCCATACCTGGGATCTGGGTCCGATCAAGGAAGCCAAATCGGGAACCGAGCGCATGGGTCAGTTGGTTGAGGCCATCAACCGGAAGTCGGCCGATACCGGTGTGACTGCCTTCTTGAGCAAGCAGGACAACGGCAACTACACCATTGACTTGATGTCGTCCAAGCTGGACAGCAATGGTGACGCTGCGACACTGACCCTGAGCGGTTTCACTGCGGACAATTTTGGTTATGCCGCTACGAACGTGGGCGCTGCGGGAGCGCAGCTGAGTGCAACGGACACCACGACCGATTCGTTGGGTATCGACACCCTGTCGGTGGATACACAGGCCAACGCCTGGGTGGCACTGAAGAAGATCGATAGCGCCATCGACCAGGTGAACTCGGCTCGCGCTGATCTCGGCGCCCTGCAAAGTCGCTTTGAAAGCTCCATCGCCAACATTGAAATCCAGGTGGAAAACCTGTCTGCGTCGCGAGGGCGGATTGTGGACGCAGACTTTGCAAAGGAAACAGCGAACCTGTCGCGCACCCAGATTCTGCAGCAGGCAGGTACAGCCATGGTGGCGCAGGCTAACCAGTTGCCACAGAACGTACTCAAGCTGTTGCAAGGCTAATTCCCACCCATCGAACTGGGGCCCCGACTTCTATCGCAGGTGCAGGGGTTATTGCCGACTGCCAACAATTCGCATGGGCTGGCCCGCGTTCACGGTGTAGGCCGCGATTTCGCCGCGCACGATCGATCCGGCACCGATCACACACCCCTTGCGCAGGATGGAACCATCAAGCAACACACAATTGGCACCAATCCAGACATCGTCTTCAATCAGGATTCCACCTTTGCTGGGAAGGAACCCCTGCTCCCGAATGGGGCGATTCCGATCATGGTAAGCGTGGTTGACTGGCGCGAACGTGCAGTTGGCAGCAATCGCTACCTTGTCACCAATCCTGATGCCGTTTCCCGTGTACAGAACACAGCCGGAATTGATGACGGTCCACTCGCCAATCTGCACATCGCCGTTACCTCCAGCTGGCTTGAACTTCACAAAGCTGTCTACGATCGTGTTCGCACCGATCTCGATGCGTGTTCCTCGGACAGAGTCCTCAATATCGGCGAGCGGCGATATCTGGGCCGTCGGGTGAATGAAAATCATTTAAACACCAAACCTTGACCTGTGGGTAGCTCCAGCACATGGTAGCCGCGCGCAGCCAACCAGGGGTCCTCGGCCAGCTTCTGAGCACGATAACCAAGCCAGCCATAGTCATCCAGGATCAGAATACCGCCAGGCGATACTCGATCAAACAACACTTCCAAGGCACCAATCTCAGCCGGTGCGTTATTCAGATCGAGATGCATGAACGCCACCTGCTGCGGCGCCACCTGTGACAGCACCTCAGGCACACTGCCTTGGGTAATCTTCACATTGGACATGCCAGCGAAACGCTGCTGTACTCGTTCATACAACTTCTTGCTATGTTCCGGCATGGAATGGTGCGGCATGCCGGGCGTGTGCTCGAAAAGGTCGTAGAGATAGTAGGTTCGGTCCGTCAGGGTTCCAAAGTCCGTGTAATCAGCGACCAGCTTCGCAGTCCCTCCTTTGTAGCAGGCGCATTCAACAAAGTCCCCAGGAATTTTTCGGGCGATCACACTGCGGGCGGCCCAGGCAACCACATGCAGACGCCAAACGATGGCCTCTTCGATTGGAGTTTCGACCATGCCGCGCCAAGCTTGCAGAAATTTTTCATCCTCGAAAAACCCCAGATTGCGGCCAAAAGTAAACAGGTTGTCGCCGGTAAAAATACCGTTCTGGGACCCGACGTTATCAATCGCCCCCTGAATATTCTTGACGAAGCCCTCGGCCTTGACGCCGAAAAACACACTGGACAGGAAGTTCATGTCGATAGCTCCTGAACTCTCACGCCACGCGACGCAAAAAACCATCTGGCGCCGAGGTCACCAAGAGTCGGTCTTCGATTGATTTATCAATCTGGAATTCGGGGTGGCTCCGCAGCCATTCCCATACCGCCGTTTTGGGATTGTTTCCCTTGCCCCATGGCCGATCGGTCCAGACGTAATCATCTGGCATGTCCTCCACGAAAGTGTCAAACACCACACAGTAACTGCCCAGGGTAACCAAGCCGGCGTATGCCTGCAATTCAGCCAACACATGCTCATGCGTGTGGTTGGAGTCCAAACAGACCAACACGCTCTTTTTGCCAGCCGCCGCTGCTTGCACCTGGGCCACGATTTCCGGCGCGATGCTGGATCCCTCCAGCATACGTATCCGTTTCGCGAGAGGATGCATCTCAATCGCTTTCCGATTGTGGGCACGGATCTCGATGTCCACACCCAGTACCTCCCCCTTGCCAATCATCTCCAGCATCGATGCCGAGAGCACCAGGGAACCGCCATGCGCTATCCCCGTCTCGATCACCAAATCGGGCTGTACCGCCCAGATGATCTCCTGCAACGCCATCGCGTCCTGTGGCAACTGGATCAATGGGCGCCCCAACCAGGAAAAGTTGTTCATATACTTTCGCTCCAGCGCCATGGCTCGCCACTGGTTAGAAAGCGCGCGAAATTCCATGTCCTGGCTGAAGCGCGCTATACGCTCACGCTTCTCCAGCAGATGGTCTGGATGCGCCGAGGGGGTGTTTTCAAAGTAAGTCACTCACAATCCTTTCTGAAGGCGATACAGCCGGAGGAAATCAGAGAAATAACTGTCGAAACG
Organism: Acidovorax sp. FG48; assembly: GCF_057809085.1. NCBI lineage: Bacteria > Pseudomonadati > Pseudomonadota > Betaproteobacteria > Burkholderiales > Comamonadaceae > Acidovorax > Acidovorax sp. FG48. The sequence continues at coordinate 7,674 of NZ_JBMDJH010000040.1, forward strand.
ACGGGGCTCAAACGGGAAGTATTCAAGCGTGCGGCGCATGTCTATCGCAGCAAACTTCCAAGTTGGCGCGGCTTCGGCCACCGAAACGGAGAATCCCATTTCGCGCTCAAGTGCCGCAACGATCTGGGCATTACGCACGGCCTCTCCACTGGCGACATTGAAAATGCCTGAGCATCCAGACTGCGCGATACGCGCCAGCAAGGCGACAGCATCATCAATCCAAAGATAGTCCTTGGCCGAATCCAGTGCCGTATGCAAATGAATATGGCCAGTCCGCACGCCCTCATCGAGCAACTGCTCGATGAATATATCTGGATCGGTTCGTAACCCAACGATGTTGGATAAGCGCACCACCCTCGCACACCGGCGGCTTCCATGCAAGCACAGCGACTCCCCCATCAGCTTGGACAGGTTGTACAAGTCGCTGGCATCGTTCGGATCCACGAGCAACGGTGTGGACTCCGAAGTAAACGCTGCACCACTGTATACGCGCGTACTGGACAGGTACGTCAGCGAGGCAAAGTCACCATGAGCCAACAATTGCCGCAAAAGACAAACATGGGCATCGACGGTATCTAAGGGCCGCGCACGAAAATCGGCAGTCAGTCCAATCGCATAGACCACATGCCCCAACTTCCGCCGCAGCCAACTCATGTCATCACGTGCCGGCGCCTCGCAAGGCACGCCCTGAGCCCGCAGATAGCGCAATAGGTGGGAACCGATAAAACCGCCCGCCCCCAGGATGACAACGGACTGCTCAGACATCGCCATCCCCATCGAAGGGGCCACAAAGGCCAGAGTAAGTGACGGCATCAATCGGCATCCGTTGTGCATCACGCTCCGACACCTCCGTCACCGTCAGCGGCCAGCGAATGGCCAGTGCGGGATCAAAAGGGTTCAGCCCATCTTCTGCCGCCCCATGGTAAGGGGAGGTGACGTAATACAGCGTTTCAGCATCATCACAGAGTGTTTGGAACCCATGTGCGCAGCCGGGTGGAATCACCAGACTCATGCGATTTTCGGCTGACAACTCGACGCCAAACGCCTGCAGATAGGTCGGTGATCCAACCCTTAAATCTACAGCCACATCGTGAATTCTGCCCACCGGGCAGCTCACGATCTTTGTTTCGTGGTGCGGTGGATGTTGAAAATGCAGGCCGCGCACGGTTCCAGCGACACGAGAGAAAGAATGATTGATCTGGACGATAGGGCGCACCAAGCCAACCGCCCGGAACTCATCGGCACAGTATGCGCGCGCAAAAAAGCCGCGCGCATCTGTGATGGGTTTGCGTCGAACCAGCCAGACACCAGCAATGGGCGTAGCCAAAAACTCAAAACGCGGCGTGTCGCACACAGACTCGGTCATCGATTTAATCGCAACGACTGAGAAGCCGTGCCCGCCATGTAGCTTGCTATTTGTTTTCGGCACAACGTGGCGACATCATCCCCACGCTGCCACGCCTGGAACCAATCGACCGTCGCATCCAGAGCCTGCTCCAGACTCCAGAGCGGACGCCAGCCCAACTCGATACGGGCCTGGGTAACGTCGAGCCTCAATAGCCCGGCCTCGTGCGGGGCCCCTGCCGCTCCAGAATACTCAATGCGAGCACCTTCTCCCCACCGCCGAGCCAGGCCTTCCGCCACGGCACCCACCGCAGCATCACCGCCAACCTCGGGGCCAAAATTCCAAGCCTTGGCCGCCCTCTCACCGTCCACCCCCAGCAATCGTTCGGCCAATGCCAGATAGCCACCGAGCGGCTCAAGCACATGCTGCCAAGGCCGCACCGCTTGTGGATAGCGCAAGCTCACCGGGGCGCCAGCTGCGAAAGCCTGCAAACAATCAGGCACCAAACGCTCCGGGGACCAGTCTCCACCACCGATCACGTTACCGGCGCGTGCGGTAGCCACGCGGGCTGGATGCCCATCTGCTCCATAAAAGCTAGCCCGGTAACTGGCCACAACAATCTCGGCTGCACTCTTGCTGGCGCTATAAGGGTCACGCCCGCCCAGCGCATCAGCTTCGCGGTATGGATAGACCCATTCACGGTTGTCGTAAACCTTGTCGGTTGTCACGATCACCACAGCCTGTACGCTGTCGACAGCGCGCACGGCCTCCAACACATGGGCCGTACCCATGACGTTGGTGGCCAAAGTGGTTAGCGGATCTGCATAGCTAGGCCGCACCAAGGCTTGGGCAGCAAGATGTAACACCACCGACGGCCGAGCAGCCTGCAGCGCAGCCTGCAATGCAGATCGATCCGCTATGTCGGCCCGCATGTCACCCGCCAACACACGAGCTACTCCCGCCTCATTAAACAAACTCGGCGTCGTCGACGGATCCAGTGCATAACCGTGAACACGGGCCCCCATTTGGGCCAACCACAGTGCCAGCCAACTGCCCTTGAACCCGGTATGACCGGTCAAGAAAACCGATCGCCCCTGCCATTGTTGAATGTTCACCATGGCATCACCAGCACATCCATGGCGCCCGGCCCGATTGCCAGAGTTCTTCAAGCTGATTTTTCTCGCGCAGCGTATCCATGGGTTGCCAGAAGCCTGCATGCTCGAAGGCCATCAGCTCCCCCTGCGCCGCGAGACTGGACAACGGCTCCATCTCCCAGCTTGTCGCATCACCCTCGATGAGATCCAGGCACCGTGGTGACACCACGAAGAAGCCTCCGTTGATCAACCCACCGTCGCCGCGCGGCTTTTCGGTAAACGCACGCACTGCAGCACCATCCATTTGCAGCGCTCCATAGCGCCCCGGCGGCTGAACTGCCGTCACGGTGGCCAACTTGCCGTGGCTGCGATGGAAGCGGATCGAGGCGCCGATGTCCACGTCCGAGACACCATCTCCATACGTGAAGCAGAACGCCTCATCGTCCTGCACGTATTCGCGCACACGCTTGAGACGACCACCAGTCATGGTGCTTTCACCAGTATCCACCAGTGTCACACGCCAGGGTTCAGCATGCTTTTGGTGCACTTCCATGCGGTTGTTCACCATGTCGAACGTCACATCCGACATGTGCAGGAAGTAGTTCGCGAAGTATTCCTTGATGATGTAGCCCTTGTAACCACAGCAGATCACGAAGTCTTTGACCCCATGCGCCGAATACATCTTGAGGATGTGCCAAAGGATGGGCTTGCCGCCAATTTCGATCATCGGCTTGGGACGCAAGTGCGTCTCCTCCGAAATCCGTGTCCCCAACCCCCCAGCCAATATCACTGCCTTCATTTTCTACGCCCCTTCTCCCAAGCGTCGAACATCATGGCATAGGCCTGCTCCACCTTCCTCGCAAACCCCTCCTCATCCATCA
>NZ_JBMDJH010000041.1:0-10446 GCF_057809085.1 Acidovorax sp. FG48
CGATGGAGCGTTGCAGGCGGTCCAGGAGCAGGCGGCGGTTGGGCAGGCCCGTGAGGGCGTCGTAGAAGGCCAGGCGTTCGATTTCCTGCTCGGCCAGCTTGCGGTCGGTGATGTCGCGGCACACGCCCAGAATGCCCGTCACGCGGCCGTGCAAGTCGCGAATGGGGGTCTTGATGGTCTCGAACTGGCCCTGGTAGCCGTCTTCCGCGAAGGTGAGCGTCTCCTCGTACACCAGCGGCTGCCAGGCCTGCATGGCGCGCTGGTCGTATTTGCGAAAGCGCTCGGCGTCGGCGGGCGCCACCAGGTCAAAGTCGCTGCAGCCCACGACCTGACTCTCCGGCCGGCCGGCAAAACGCTCAAACACCGGGTTGACCGACAGGTACACCCCGTTGGTGTCCTTCATGAACACCATGTCCGGCATGGCGTTGACCACGCTGGCCAGGTGCGCCTTCTGCTGGGCCAGTTCCTGTTCGATGCGCTTGAGCGCCGTCAAGTCGTAGGCAAACAGCACCACGGCTGCCACCCCTTGCGCCGTCACGCTCTCGGGGGCGATGGTGGTGTGGCGGAACTGGGTGCCGTCGGGGCCGTCAATGCGGTTTTCGAACACCGCTGTCTCGCCCGCAAAGGCTTTTTCAAGGTGCGGGTGGATGCGCGCGAACACTTCGGGCGGGATCACATCCTGCAGCCGCTGTCCTTCCAGCGCCTGGGGCGTGGTGTAGAGCCAGCGGGCCTGCTGCTCATTGACGTACAGCACGCGCAAGTCCCGGTCAATCCGCGACACACCGCCCGGCACATGGCGCAGCGTGTTGGCCATGAGCGCCTGCTGGGCGTGCGCGGCCTCTTCGGCCTGGTGGTGGGCGGTGATGTCGGTCTGCACACCATCCCACAGCACCCGGCCATCCTGCAGCCGGCGCGGCGACGAACTCAGGTGCATCCAGCGCACCTGGCCGTCGGTGCGGCGCACCCGAAACACCGCCTCCAGACTGGTCATGGACAGGTAGGACTGGCGCTCCGCCTGGCGCAGGCGGTCGATGTCTTCCGGAAGGATCTGCCGGTACAGCACGCGCGGGTCCTGCAGCACATCTTCGACCCGCACACCGTTCAGCCGCTCGATGGCGTCTCCCATGTGCACAAAGTGCACCCGGCCATCGAGCTCGCGCACGATCTGGAACAACACGCTGTGCGGCAGGTTGCGCCCGAGCAGTGACAGACGCCCCTCGCTCTCGCGCAAGCGGCTTTCGGCCTCCTGGATGCGTGCAAACGGGCGGCGAATGCCTGCGTCAAACACCGCCTGGTACAGCAGCGCATACGCCACCACCCGAAAGCCATGGGACAAGACCCCACCCAGCGTCGAATGCCCGCCCAGCGAGCCCACGGTGACCTCACCGCACACGAAGGCACCGGCCGCCCAGGCAAACAGGCGCTCGCGCGGCGCCTCTTCGCTGCGGCTGCGGCGGTATAACAACACCGCACTGGCGGCCAGTGCCAGGGCGAGCCCCACGGCCACCACCTGACGCAAAGCCCCGTCTGCAGCATGGGCAAACCACTGGGGCAGCGGCCCCAGCGCCGATCCCGCAAGCACCAGCGTGACGCCCCCGGCTGCCGCCAGCCACGCGCGGGCCGGGCCGGGGGCCGACAAGCGCGTGGCGGTGAGCCCCAGGGTCAGCGCCTCGGCCACACGCGCCCAACTGCTCAGCCACAGCGACATGTCGGCGCTGCCCGGGGGCATGTGCACGGGGCCGGAATGCACCAGCACGCCGTGCAGAAAATTGCAGGCCGCCGCCACGCCAAAGCCCACTACCAGCACATTGGCGCGCGCCTGCTCCTGCGCCTCCAGGGCATGCAGCGATACGGACACCACCAGCAACCCCAGCAGCACCGCCACCAGCTCCAGCAACGGCTCCAGCCCGTGCTGCGCGCCCGCCCCATCGCCCAGCATCTGCGCCAGTGGCACCACGACCAGCGCCAGCAACGCCACCACCAACACCACGGTGATGGCGGGCGCATCCGACCAGGGCATGCGCGCGGTCGGAGAGCTGGTGGGAGGGGGCATGGGCAAAGGGGTGAAAGGCAGTGCCGGCGAAATGGCCGCACAACGTCACAAGTGTATCTACGCGTAAGGAAATAACCAGAGCACTCGTCCCATGAAAAACGGGGCCGAAGCCCCGTTCCAGACAGCGCGGGACAGCACCCCGCACTGGCGTTGCGCGCACGCATCAGTACGGGGCGCGGTGGCCCTCTTTCACCCCTCCAGCAACTGGCGCAGCACAAAGGGCAGGATGCCCCCGGCCTGGTAGTAGTCCACCTCGATGGGGGTGTCGATGCGCAGGGTCACCGTCACTTCCTGGCGCGTGCCGTCGGCACGGTGGATGACCAGGCGCGCATCGCTTTGCGGCGTGAGTGCGGCGTCGGGCACCACGTCGATCACCTCGTTACCCGTCAGGCCCAGCGTTTCCCACGAATCGCCCGCCTTGAACTGCAGCGGCAGCACCCCCATGCCCACCAGATTGGAGCGGTGGATGCGCTCGAAGCTGCGCGCCACCACGGCCTTGATGCCGAGCAGCTGGGTGCCCTTGGCAGCCCAGTCGCGGCTGGAGCCGGTGCCGTACTCTTCCCCCGCAAAAATCACGGTGGGCGTGCCCTGGGCCATGTACTGCATGGCAGCGTCGAAGATGAACATCTTCTCGCCCTGCAGCGCGCCCTCGTTCTGGAACACCGTGACGCCACCCTCCTCGCGCGAGCCATCGGCGGTGGGCGGGATCATCAGGTTCTTGATGCGCACATTGGCGAAGGTGCCGCGCACCATCACGTCATGGTTGCCACGGCGGGCACCGTAGCTGTTGAAGTCTGCCTTTTGCACGCCGTGCTGCAGCAGCCACTGGCCGGCGGGCGAACTCTCCTTGATGGAACCCGCAGGCGAGATGTGGTCGGTGGTGATGGAGTCGCCAAACAGCGCCATGATGCGCGCTCCGTGCACCGCAGACGCGGCCGCCGCGCCCTGGTCGAGCGCAAACTGGGCAAAAAACGGCGGCTCGGCAATGTAGGTGCTGGCGGGCCAGGTGTAGGCCGTGCCGCTCACGCCCTTGATCTTCTCCCACAGCTTGCCGGGGTCGGAGGCCACCTTGGAATAGTTCTCGCGGAAGGCCTTGCCGTTCATGGCGTACTTGAGCAGGGCATGGACCTCGTCGCTGCTGGGCCAGATATCGCCCAGGTAGATGTCCTTGCCCCCTTTGCCTTGGCCCACCGGCTCGGTCATCAGGTCCTTGAGCACGGTCCCGGCAATGGCGTAGGCCACCACCAGCGGCGGGCTGGCCAGGAAGTTGGCCTTGAGGTTGGGGTGGATGCGCGCCTCGAAGTTGCGGTTGCCCGACAGCACGGCCGCGCACACCAGGTCGTTGCTGGTGATGACCTCGTTCAGCTCGGGCGTGAGGTCGCCCGCGTTGCCGATGCAGGTGGTGCAGCCATAGCCCGCCAGCGCAAAACCCAGCTTTTCCAGGTACGGCAGCAGCCCGGTCTGCGTGAGGTATTCGGTGACGATACGCGAGCCGGGGGCCAGCGAGGTCTTGATGTGCGGCTGCACCTTGAGCCCCGCCTCCACCGCCTTCTTGGCCAGCAGGCCTGCAGCCAGCAGCACGCTGGGGTTGCTGGTGTTGGTGCAGCTGGTGATAGCGGCAATCAGCACATCGCCGTTGCCCACCGTGGGATCGGCCCCCTTGCTGGGCAGCGTGGTGGCCTGGGCGTGGTCGCGGGCCGTGGCCAGCGCGGGTTTGTTGGCCTCCATCTCCACCACCGAACGCGGCGCACCGGCGGGTGTGGGCTTGCCGTCAGGGGTCACATCGGTCACCACATCTTCTGCAGCGCGGTGGATGTGGAACCGCGTGTGCAACAGCTCCGCCGGACGGTTGAAGCCGTTTTGTGCATTGGGCTTGCTGAACAGGTCGGCAAACTGGCTGCTGACCTTGCCCAGTTCGATGCGGTCTTGCGGACGCTTGGGGCCTGCGAGGCTGGGCGTCACGCTACCCAGGTCCAGCGTCACGACCTGCGAGTAGTCCACCTCGCCGGCCAGGGGCACGCCAAACAGGCCCTGGGCCTTGAAGTAGGCCTCGAAGGCTTCGATTTCGCCCTTGGTGCGGCCGGTGCCCTTGAAGTAGTCGATGGTCTTTTCATCGACCGGGAAGAAGCCCATGGTGGCGCCGTATTCGGGCGCCATGTTGCCGATGGTGGCGCGGTCGGGCAACGCCAGGGTGCGCGTGCCTTCACCGAAAAATTCGACGAACTTGCCCACCACCTTGTGCTGGCGCAGCAGCTCGGTCACCGTCAGCACCAGGTCGGTGGCGGTCACGCCCTCGCGCAGCTGGCCCGTCATCTCAAAGCCCACCACATCGGGGGTGAGGAAATACACGGGCTGGCCCAGCATGGCGGCCTCGGCCTCGATACCGCCCACGCCCCAGCCCACCACGCCAATGCCGTTGATCATGGTGGTGTGGCTGTCGGTGCCCACCAGGGTGTCGGGGTAGTAGACGCCGTCCTTGCGCTTGTGCACGCCGCGCGCCAGGTATTCGAGGTTGACCTGGTGCACGATGCCGAAGCCCGGGGGCACCACGCCAAAGGTGTCAAAGGCCTGCATGCCCCATTTCATGAACTCGTAGCGCTCGCGGTTGCGCTGGAATTCGAGCTTCATGTTCAGGTCGAGCGAATTCTTCTTGCCGTAGTGGTCCACCATGATGGAGTGGTCCACCACCAGGTCCACGGGCACCAGGGGTTCGATCTTCTTGGGGTTCTTGCCCAACTTGGCGGCCACGCTGCGCATGGCGGCCAGGTCGGCCAGCAACGGCACGCCGGTAAAGTCCTGCAGGACTACGCGAGAGACAACGAAGGGGATTTCGTCCTTGCGCTCGGCATTCGGCGCCCAGCGGGCCAGTTGCTCCACATGCTCTGGCGTCACCTTGCGGCCATCGCAGTTGCGCAGCACCGATTCGAGCACGATACGGATCGACACCGGCAGGCGCTGGATCTGCGGGAACTGCTGGGCCAGCGCGGGCAGGGAGTAGAACTTGCCCTCCTTGCCCGATGCGGTCTTGAAGCCCTTGAGCGTGTTGGCAAAGGCGTGGCGGGCGGGCCGTGACGATGGGGTGGCTGGCGGCTTGGGCGATGAGGCCATGGCGAACTCCTTGATGAAAAGGCGACAGCGCCTATTCTGGCAGTCCCCCATGACGGTGCAATCGCTGGGGGTATGTGCCCCCGTGCCCAAAGGCCCATCGGAAGGGCTCAGGCGACGCGTTACCCACCTTTTCAAGGAAAAAGTCGCCCAAGCGCTACATGACATACCCTGATAGCTATGAAATTTATAGCAATCGCCCACTAGGCTGCAGCCCATGCAGGCAGGCGGCGCACCCCCATCCACTGCAGCTCGGCAATGACTGCCACCGAAACCACATGCACCACCAGATAGGCCTGGCCCAGGAATGTGGGTGCGACGGCATTGCCCAGCAGCAGCGCCAGGCTGGCCAGCGCCCACCCGAAATTGGCAACGATCAGCACCCACAGGCTGCCACGCGGCAAAGTGTGCGCACGGGCAATGCGGGTGGCCAGCGCTGCGTAGCCCAGCAGCAAGACGCCCGACACCACCAGCAGGCCGGACGGCAGCCCCAGCCATTCGGCCAATGACGCCGTCAGCAGCAAATGCAAAGCGCCCAGCAGCAGCCCGGTGGACGCATCGAACCAGACCAGGGCACGCAAGAAGGCGGGGGAAGACAGCAGGTTGAACATGACAAGCTCCTTGGAGGGTTGAAGAAGCCTGCATGGTTGCCGCCGAGGCGCATGGCGTCGATAACGTGCCAGGTAATGGCCGCTGCGCAGCTTGGGCCTAGGATGCTGGGCATGACGTCCACACCTTCCACGCCCTCCCGCCGCACCCCGCGCCACCCGCTGCCGCACCGCGCTGCAACACCTGGGCCCGCCAGTTTTGGGGACCACCTGCGCACCTGGCGCCAGCAGCGGCACCTGAGCCAGCTGGAGCTGGCCGACGAGGCGGACATCTCCACGCGGCACGTGAGCTTCATGGAGACCGGCCGCACCAACCCCAGTCGCGACATGGTGCTGCGCCTGTGCGAGCGCCTGGCCATCCCGCTGCGCGAGCGCAACACACTGCTGGTGGCGGCTGGCTACGCCCCCATGTACCGCGAGCGCGCGCTGGACGACCCGGCCCTGGCCGCCGCGCGCCAGGCGGTGGAATTGGTCCTCAAGGGCCACGAACCCTGCCCCGCCATCGCACTGGACCGCTGCTGGAACGTGGTGGCCGCCAACCGCGCTGCACAAGCCCTGCTGGCTGCACATGTCAGCCCCGAACTGCTCGCGCCCCCAGTCAACGTATTTCGCCTGAGCCTGCACCCGGACGGACTGGCCTCACGCATCGCCAATCTGGCGCAATGGCGCCACCACCTCTTCGAGCGCCTGCGCCAGCAGATTCATGCCACGGCCGACCCCGCCTTGCTGGCCCTACAGGCAGAACTGCTCGAATATCCCGCACCCGAGGAATCGCCCCCGCTCGTCATGGCCGGAGAAATGTTGGGAGTCGTGATGCCGTTTTGTTTTGAAAGCGTGCATGGCATGTTGTCCCTCATCAGCACCACGACCATATTCGGCACCCCGGTGGATGTGACCTTGCAGGAACTGGCCGTGGAATCGTTTTTCCCGGCCGATGCATTTACCGCGCAGGTACTGCGGGAGATGGCACAGCAATATGCTGCGGATTGACCACCGAGCGCCCGAGTGCCGACAACACGCCGACACTTGTTTGGTGCGATGGTCAGCTTGAGGCCTGCACGGTCTGCATCGCGATAACCCCCAATAGGAGCAGCCTGCGGATTTTTAGCGGCTATGGGATGTACCGGTACTCCAGATGCCGGAAGGGACGCGATAGCCATGCCCCAAAACCTCCAACCATGCCACCCCAAAAAAATAGCCCGCAGTAGCGGGCTATTTTTGGGCACAGGGGGGCCGATTCTCAAATGGCGAACTTTTCGCGGTTTTCGTTCTGAATCCATTTGGGCGCCTTGCCACGGCCTGTCCATGTCTGGCCAGTGGCTGGGTCGCGGAACTTGGGAGCCACCTTGGTGCCTGCTGTGGAGCTGCGGCCTGTTTTGCCAGCGGCCTTGCCGGCTGGAAACACGTCTTGGGCGGTCAAACCATATTCGGCCACCAAAGAGCGCACTTGGGATACAGCATCCGCCAATTCCCGGCGACGGGCTTCGCTGATTTGCTGCTCAAGGGCTTCACGCTGCTTCAAAAGTTCTTTGTAGCTGGTCATGGTGTCTGAATAAGGAATTAGGGTTGGAGACTGGACGATTATATGAATAACAGAAGGCATGCCACATGCCCTGGTAAAAATTTGCATTAAGAAACCACAGAAATGGGCCTGGCATATTCGTCCGCAGGCTATCTCCTGCAGCAAAGCCCCATAAAACTTTCAAAAAGCGCTTCCGATGTGCAGCAATACAGCTCAATGCGTTGGCCTGCCCTCCCAGCGCTTGAAATATCCGGCCGATACACATCCTCTTTTCGTCTACGGCAGATAAATGCACAGCTTCTGCCATCAAAATGCGGCTGCGATGTAATGGCGTGCACTATCTACCTCGGGCAAGGGCCTGAATATGCTGGCACACCCTGGGCTAGCAGACACGCATGCGCCCATCCAGGCAACCCACGCTCCCCGACACCCACTGCGCAGTGAGGGGCAGTGCTCCACGTGAAAAGCCTCGCGCGAAGCCCATTGCGCCTCAGCAGAAAATCAAGGCTTTACTCCACACCCTTTACGACCCCAGACCATCATGGCTATTTACTGTATCGGCGACATCCAGGGCTGCGACGGCGCTCTGGGGCGCCTGCTGGACACCATCGGCTTTTCTGCCAGCCGGGACACGGTGTACCTGCTCGGAGACCTCGTCAACCGCGGCCCCGACTCCGCCGCCGTGTTGCGCCGCTGCATGGAGCAGGGGGATGCCATCCGCTGCCTGCTGGGCAACCACGACCTGCACTTGCTCGCTGCCGCACATGGCGCACGCAAGCCGTCGCGCCGCGATACCTTGGCCTCGGTGCTCGACGCCCCGGACCGCAGCGCTTTGCTCGAATGGCTGCGTCATCAACCCTTGGTGCGGTCACACGAGTATTCCGGCCAGAGCCTGCTGATGGTGCATGCAGGTGTGGTCCCTGCCTGGAGCACCGCAGACACGCTGGCACGCGCGCAGGAGGTGCAGGATGTGCTGCGCAGCCCGGATTTGCCCGCCTTTCTGCACGCCATGTACGGCAACACGCCCGATCACTGGGATGACGACCTTACGGGCACAGACCGGCTTCGTGTGATCGTCAACGCATTGACGCGCATGCGCTTTTGCTCATCGGGTGGGGTGATGGATTTTGAAAGCACCGAGAGCGCCAGCGCGGCCCCGGAGGGCCTGATGCCCTGGTTTGACGTGCCGGGCCGGCGCACTGCTGGCACTTTGATGGCCTTTGGCCACTGGTCCACGCTGGGCTGGCTCAACCGCAGCGACCTGCTGGGCCTGGACACCGGCTGTGTGTGGGGAGGCTGCCTGAGCGCCGTGCGTTTTGGCAAGACGCTGGCTGACCGCGAACTGCTGCAGGTGCACTGCGAGCAGGCACAGCAGCCGGGCTAGAGAGATGAGGCGCTAGGGAGATGAGACGCCCGGGCAGACAACAAGCCCGGGACAGGCAAGACGGCAGTCAGCGCAAAGAGAGCGCTTGCGCTTATTGCGTGGAGGTTTCCGGCTGCACAGCCTTGAACAAGGCGGCCACTTTGCGCTTGGGTTTGATATTGGCCGAAATGCTGCTGCGCGCGGGCGACTTGGCTGCGGCCTCCCAGGCGGGGGCGGTATCCGCATTGCTGGGTTCGTAAGGCTTTTCAAAGAAGGGGTCACGCGATGCGACCGCTGGGCGGAAGCCTCGGTGGTGTTCACGCGGCTCGCGGCGCTCGTTGCGCTCGCGCACGGCGGCGGGAATCACGTCGCGCGGGTCTCCGGCCTCGCCCGATTCGCGCCATGCGCGGCGGCCGTCATTGATGCGGCCACGGGGGCGGTCTTCTTCGTACTCGATGGCTTCGAGATCGATCTTTTTCTTGATCAGCTTCTCGATGTCGGCCACCAGGCGGGCATCGCTGCCCGACACCAGCGTAACCGCCAAACCCGACGCGCCCGCACGGCCCGTGCGGCCGATGCGGTGCACATAGTCTTCGGCGTTGAACGGCACGTCGAAGTTGAACACCGCCGGCACGTCCTTGATGTCGAGGCCGCGCGCAGCCACATCGGTACACACCAGCAGATCGACTTCGCCCTTTTTGAAGGCTTCCAGCGCCTTCAGACGCTCGTCCTGGCTCTTGTCGCCGTGCAGCGCCGCGGTCTTGAGACCCTCGCGCTCTAGGCTACGCGCCAAACGGGCGCAACCGAGCTTGCTGTTCACGAAGATGAACGCCTGCTTGATGCCACGGGTCTTGAGCACATGGTGGATGGCGCGGCGCTTGTCATCGTCATTGGCGCTGTAGAAGCGCTGTTCCACGGTGGAGGCCGTTTCGTTCGGGCGGGCCACCTCGATGGTGATGGGGTTTTGCAGGTAACTGCTGGCCAGACGCTTGATCTCGGGCGAGAAGGTGGCGCTGAACAGCAGCGTGGTGCGCTGCTTGGGCAGATAGCTCAGGATGCGCTGCAGGTCTGGCAGAAAGCCGATGTCCAGCATGCGGTCGGCCTCGTCGAGCACCACGTACTCGACCTGGTTGAGCACCGCGTTCTTGGCTTCAATATGGTCCAGCAGGCGGCCGGGGGTGGCCACCAGCACCTCGACGCCCTTTTTCAGTTCGATGGTCTGGGGCTTCATGTCCATGCCGCCAAACACCACGGTGCTGCGCAGCTTGGTGTGTTTGGCGTACAGGGCGATCTGCTGGGCCACCTGGTCCGCCAGCTCGCGGGTGGGCAGCAGCACCAGGGCGCGCACGGGGTGGCGCGCAGGGGATGTGGAGCTGTTCTCGTGCTTGAGCAGGCGCTGCAGCAGGGGCAGCGAGAAGGCAGCCGTTTTGCCGGTGCCGGTCTGAGCGGCGCCCATCACGTCCTGACCGGTGAGCACCACCGGAATGGCCTGCGCCTGGATGGGCGTCATGGACTCGTAGCCCATTTCGGCTACGGCGCGCGCCAGCGGCTCAGCCAGCGATAGATTGGAAAAGGAACTTGTCATTTAGCCCTCTATTGTCGCACCGGTGGCCCAAAAAGCGATTTTTCGGGCCCAGAGCGGCAAAAATGCGGTAAGCACAATCAGCGCGTCGGCGTGCATTTGCTATCTATTTAATAGCTAATAGCGCATATTCAACCAGCACTATCGCCCGTTTTACACGGCGGTTTCAACAACGAAGTGCGCCAGTCCCCAGTGTAAGTGGGGTCACTTTGT
>NZ_JBMDJH010000042.1:0-8392 GCF_057809085.1 Acidovorax sp. FG48
CTTACTTGTCTGGGCCTACCTTTTGGCAACGTGCACTTCGTTGTTTAAACCGCCATTCAAATATGCTTTCCTCGGTTGGTAGCCCGGCAACTGGCCCTCATCCAATCGTCATCAGGCTTGCGTTTCCACCCGCTGCTGCTGTGTTCACGCTCAGCGCACGTTCGATCAGCAGGCGCTCCAATGGGATATCGGTGGCGCCGGGCTGCAGCGCGGTCACGCCCACGATGGGTCCGGGGCGGCGGGCGAGGGTGGCGCACACCGTCTGCAGGGATTCGGCGTCGCCATGGTGCAGCACGGCGTCCAGTGCCACGTTGCCATCGCTCAGGGCGTTGTCTTGCAGGATGACCTGGGCCTGCACGTGCGTGGGCAGCTTTGCGCGCAGCCCGGCGTGGGCGCTGGGCCACAGGGCGGTGCCCCCGCTGGCGAGCACGGCTGCCGTCTGCACCAGGAGGTCGTCCGCGCTTTGCGCCATGCACAGCACGCGGGCGCGGGGGGCCAGGGTGTAGACATTGCGCTCGCCGGTGGGGCCGGGCAGGGTGCGGGCGGTGCCGCTCTGCGTTTCTTGCGCAAAACGCTGGCAATGGCCTGCCAGGGCCAGGTTGCCCTGGTTGTGCGCCCATTGCTGCAAGGTGCCCAGCGGGGCCAGCTGACGCTCGCGCCGCTCGGTATCGGGCGGGCTGGTGCGGTCGCCCTCGGCAAAGGTGCGCGCCAGTGCATTGGCCGGGCGCTGCGACAGCAGGCGCAACAGGTACAGCGGCCCGCCGGCCTTGGGGCCCGTGCCCGACAGGCCTTCGCCACCAAAGGGCTGTACGCCCACGACGGCGCCGACCATGTTGCGGTTCACGTACACGTTGCCGGCATGGGCGCGGTTGACCACGCGGGCAATGGTTTCGTCGATACGGGTGTGCACGCCTTGTGTGAGGCCGTAGCCAGTGGCGTTGATCTGGTCGAGCAACTGGTCCAGGTCGTTGCGCGCGTAGCGCACCAGGTGCAGCACGGGGCCGAAGACTTCTCGCTGCAACTCGCCGATGTGGTTCAGTTCGATCAGGGTAGGGGGTACAAAAGTGCCCGGTGCGCTGACGGCAGAAACGTGATTCGGGTGCTGGAACACACGGTGGCCTTGGGCCTTGAATTTTTCGATGTGCTGGACGATGCCGGTTTGCGCTTCGGCGTCGATCACCGGGCCCACGTCCACGCACAGTTCGGCGGTGTTGCCCACGCGCAGCTCGCCCATGGCGCCCTGCAGCATCTCGACCACGCGGTCGGCGGCTTCTTCCTGAACGCACAGCACGCGCAGGGCCGAGCAGCGCTGGCCTGCGCTGTCAAAGGCGGACGACACCGCATCGCCCACCACCTGCTCGGCGAGCGCCGACGAGTCCACGATCATCGCGTTCTGCCCACCCGTTTCGGCAATCAGCGGGATGGGGCGGTCTGCGGCATCCAGGCGTCCGGCCACGGTGCGTTGCAGAATGCGGGCGACTTCGGTGGAGCCGGTGAACATCACGCCCATCACGCGCTCATCGCCAATCAGGCGCGCGCCCACGGTCTCGCCCTGGCCGGGCAGCAGTTGCACGGCGGCGCGGGGCACACCGGCCTGCCACAACAGGCGCACGGCCTCGGCGGCGATCAGCGGGGTTTGCTCTGCGGGCTTGGCCAGCACGGGGTTGCCTGCGGCCAGGGCGGCGGCGACCTGGCCCATGAAGATGGCGAGCGGGAAGTTCCAGGGGCTGATGCAGGCCACGGGGCCCAGCGGGATGTGGGTGGCGTTGTCGAAGGTGCTCTGCACCTGCGCGGCGTAGTAGCGCAA
This sequence comes from Acidovorax sp. FG48, assembly GCF_057809085.1. Classification (NCBI taxonomy): domain Bacteria; kingdom Pseudomonadati; phylum Pseudomonadota; class Betaproteobacteria; order Burkholderiales; family Comamonadaceae; genus Acidovorax; species Acidovorax sp. FG48. The sequence continues at coordinate 1,808 of NZ_JBMDJH010000042.1, forward strand.
GAAGTCCGCGGCTTCGCGCACTTCGGCCACGGCGTTGCTGGCGCTCTTGCCCGCTTCGCGCATCAGCAGGCCCAGCAGGGGCAGCATGCGCTCTTCCAGCAGGTCGGCGGTACGCAGCAGGGCTGCGGCGCGCTCGGCGGGTGGCGTGGCGGCCCAGGGGGCTGCAGCGGCCTGGGCGTGGGTCAGGGCCTGGTGTACGTCGGCGGTGGTGGCTTCTTGCACCTGGCCCACCACGTCGTGGTGGTCAGCCGGGTTGCGCACCGGTTGGGTGGTGCCTGCGGGCACCTCGGCGGCCAACAGAGGGGCTGCCGTCCAGGTGTGGCTTGCCGTGCCTTGCAGCGTGGCGGCCAGCTCGGTCAGCGTGTTTTCGTTCGACAAATCCAGCCCGTGGGAGTTGCTGCGGTGGGCGCCGTACAGCGCTGCTGGCAGCGGAATGCACGGGTGGGGCAGGCCGGCAGTGCCTTCGGTGGCGGCTTGTTGATCCACTACTTGCACGGGGCTTTTCACCAGCTCATCCAGCGCAATGGTTTCGTCGGCAATGCGGTTCACAAAAGAGGTGTTGGCGCCGTTTTCCAGCAGGCGGCGTACCAGGTAGGCCAGCAGTGTTTCGTGCGTGCCCACGGGGGCGTAGATGCGGCAGGGGCGGCCGAGTTTGCCTGCGGTGACGGCGCCCACCACCTGCTCGTACAGCGGCTCGCCCATGCCGTGCAGGCACTGGAACTCGTACTGCCCCGCGTAGTAATTGCTGCCCGCCAGGTGGTAGATGGTGGCCAGCGTTTCCGCGTTGTGCGTGGCGAACTGGGGGTACACAGCCTCGGGCGCGGCGAGCAGCTTCTTGGCGCAGGCGATGTACGAAATGTCGGTGTGTACCTTGCGGGTGTAGACGGGGTAGTCCGTGAGGCCGTCGACCTGGGCGCGCTTGATTTCGCTGTCCCAGTACGCGCCCTTCACCAGGCGCACCATCAGGCGGCGCTGGGTGCGGCGGGCCAAGTCCACCACGTAGTCGATAACGAAGGGGCAGCGCTTTTGGTAGGCCTGGATGACGAAGCCAATGCCGTTCCAGCCTGCCAGCGTGGGCTCGTGGCACAGGCGCTCCAGCAGGTCCAGCGACAACTCCAGCCGGTCGGTTTCTTCGGCATCAATGTTCAGGCCGATGTCGTATTGCTTGGCCAGAGCCGTGAGGCGCAGCACCAGCGGGTACAGCTCGTCCATTACGCGGCCAAACTGCGCACGGCTGTAGCGCGGGTGTAGGGCCGAGAGCTTGATGGAGATGCCTGGCCCTTCGTAGATGCCGCGCCCGGCCGAGGCCTTGCCAATGGCGTGGATGGCCTGCTCGTACGACGCGTAGTAGCGCTTGGCGTCTTCGCTGGTCAGCGCGGCCTCGCCCAGCATGTCGTACGAATAACGAAAGCCCTCGGACTCCATCGTGCGGGCGTTGCACAGGGCCTCGTCAATGGTTTCGCCCGTCACAAACTGCTCGCCCATCATGCGCATGGCCATGTCCACGCCCTTGCGGATCAGAGGCTCGCCGCCCTTGCCGATGAGGCGGCTGAGCGAGCTACCCAGGCTGCTTTCGCTGTGCGTGGCCACCAACTTGCCGGTGATGAGCAGGCCCCAGGTGGCGGCGTTGACGAAGAGCGACGGGCTCTTGCCCAGGTGGGCATCCCACTGGCCGTGGCTGATCTTGTCGCGGATGAGCGCGTCGCGCGTGGCCTTGTCGGGGATGCGCAGTAGCGCCTCGGCCAGACACATCAGCGCCACACCCTCTTGCGACGACAGCGAAAACTCTTGCAGCAGCCCTTGCACGATGCCCGCGCGCCCGGCGCTTGCCTTGCGTTCGCGTAGCGCTTTGGCAATGCGCAGGGCCAGTTGCTCGGCCGCTGCGGCCTGATCAGCAGGCAGGCGGGCCTGGGCCAGCAGTGGGGCCAGGGCTTCGGGCTCGGGGCGGCGATAGGCGGCGGTGATGGCGGCGCGCAGCGGGTTGTTCAGCGGTGTGCGGGGCGCGAAGTCTGCAAACGGGGCGGAGGGCTGCGTCATGGCGATGTCTTTCGGTGGTTTGGAGGGCCAAACAAAGGGTTGTGCGCGTTACTGGCGATGATCCTTGGGTTATTGATGAATAAATGTTCGAAAATGGTGGGCTAGGCAGAATAAATCTCTAATTAACATGCAAGCAGACCCCGATCTGGACCGCATCGACCGCAAGATCCTGTCAATCCTGCAGCAGGACGGACGCATCGCCAATCTCAAGCTGGCCGAGGCCGTGGCCCTGTCCCCCACAGCAGTGCTGGCGCGGGTGCAGCGCCTCACGCGCGACGGCTTCATCCTGGGCTACGAGGCGCGGCTCAATCCGCTCAAGCTGGGCGCGGGCATGCTGGTGTTTGTGGAGGTGCTGCTGGACCGCACCACGCCCAACGTGTTCGACCAGTTCAAGGCGGCGGTGCAAGTGCACCCCGAAATCATGGAATGCCACATGGTGGCGGGCGGGTTCGACTACCTGCTCAAGACGCGATCCGCCGACATGAACGCCTACCGCGTGTTTGCGGGCAATGTGCTGTGGCAGCTGCCCGGCGTGCGCGAGACGCGGACCTATGCGGTGATGGAAGAGGTCAAGCACACCAACCACCTGCACCTGCGCTGACCGCACACCATGCGAGCGCACCCACCGGATTGGCGGTGCTGGCAGAAGCCCGCATAATTCCCTGCAGATTTGCTTGCACGAGGAGCCACACCATGACGACCGCTTTTCCCTATGCCGCCGCAGCCCTGGTGGCTGCCCTGTTCAGCCAGACGGCCACCGCATCCTGCTACGTCGTCTATGGCCCAGACAAGGACATCGTGTACCGCGCGCCGGAGCCGCCGGTGGACATGTCGCGGCAGATCCACGAAACCCTGCCCCTGGTGGCGCCAGGCTCGACCCTGGTGTTTTCTCCCGACAACTTTGGCTGTGAACTCACCATCAACAAGCTGCCACTGACTGCTGTGTCCGCGCCCGGTGGCATGCGGCCTGCGCGCGCTGACCGGGGCTGATCGGGGCTGACATGGGCAGTTCGCCCGGGTGTGGCCAGCGGGCATGCTGCGCCTGAGACAATCGGGGGATGAGCGCACCGAAAGAACTATCCCCCTCGTTTGAACCCACCGAGCAGAACGCTCAAGACAACCTGCCCGAAGGCTGGCTGCATGTGCAGTCCATGGACCTCGACGCCCAGGGCGTGGCCCGCAAGCCCGATGGCAAGGTGGTCTTCATCGATGGTGCCCTGCCATTCGAGCTGGTCACCGCCAACACCCACCGCAAAAAGAACAACTGGGAGCAGGCCAGCCTGGTGGCGATCCACCGCGAATCGTCCCAGCGCGTACGGCCGGATTGCCCCCACTTTGGCCTGCACGCAGGCGCCTGCGGCGGCTGCAAGATGCAGCATCTGCACGTCGGTGCCCAGGTGGCCGTCAAGCAGCGGGTGCTGGAGGACAACCTCTGGCACCTGGGCAAGGTGAAGGCCGAGACCATGCTGCGTCCCATTGAAGGGCCCGCCTGGGGCTACCGCTACCGTGCCCGCCTGGCCGTGCGCCACGTGATCAAGAAGGGCCAGGTGCTGGTGGGCTTTCATGAGCGCAAGAGCCGCTACATCGCCGACATGCAGACCTGCAAGATCCTGCCGCCGCATGTCGATGCGATGCTGATGCCCCTGCGCGCCCTGATTGCCAGCCTGGACGCTCGCGACACCTGCCCGCAGATCGAACTGGCCTGTGGCGACACCGTGACCGCGCTGGTATTGCGCCACCTGGAGCCGCTCTCCGCCGAGGACATCGCCCGGCTGCGCGCCTTTGGCGCAGAGCACCACGTGCAATGGTGGTTGCAGCCCAAGGGCCCGGACACGGTGAAGCTGCTGGACGAGGGCGGCGAGCCGCTGTCGTACGCGCTGCCTGACTTCGGCATCACAATGCCTTTCAAGCCCACCGACTTCACCCAGGTGAACCCGCACATCAACCGCGTGCTGGTGAGCCGCGCGCTGCGCCTGTTGGACGTGCAGCCGCACGAGCGCGTGATCGACTGGTTCTGCGGCCTGGGCAACTTCACGCTGCCGCTGGCCACGCAGGCGCGCGAGGTGCTGGGCATTGAAGGCAGTGAGGCCCTGGTGGCCCGGTCGCGCGAAAACTATGCATTGAATCAGGCCCAGGCGCCGGACCATAAAGCGCTGGCAGCTACGGATTTTGTAGCGCGTAACCTGTTCGAGATGACACCGGAGATGCTGGTGGCCGACGGCGCTGCCGACAAATGGCTGGTGGACCCACCCCGCGAAGGGGCGTTTGCTCTGGCCAAGGCGTTGGCGGACATCGAGCAGGCCCGCATTGGCGCCGAGGGCGCTGGCCCGTTGCCCGCAGGGGCCGAAGGCTGGACGCCTCCGAAGCGCATTGTGTACGTGAGCTGCAACCCGGCCACCCTGGCGCGGGATGCGGGGCTGTTGGTGCATTTGGCCGGCTACCGGTGCACGGCGGCGGGCATGGTGAACATGTTTCCGCACACGGCCCATGTGGAAAGCATGGCGGTGTTCGAGCGGGTCTGAGAGTCCGTGAGAAAGAGGGGGCGCGGAGGGTTCAGCCCTCCGTCCCGTGCCGTCGCCACCCGGGCGCCACGTCAGCTGCGGTTACGGCTGGCGGCGGGGTCGCGGGGTTCGGTTTCGATGTCGGGTGCGCGTTCGCTGCGTTCTGGCTTTTCCACCTTGCCCAGCACCGAGGGCGTGCCCTCGATCTTGTTCTCCCGCATGTAGGCGTCCATGTCCTTCCAGCCTGCAAACACCGAGGCCTTGGACGCCTTGGGGTTGAGGGTGTAGCAGTCTTCCAGCCCCCGCAGCGCGTGGCGGCAGGCACCGCCAATGGCCTTGGCCTCGGCATCGCGTTGCGCCACGCGCGGATCAGGGCCCAGGCCCGGGATCTTGTCGCAGCCGGCAAGCAGCAACAGGCCCGCCAGAACCATCAGGCGCAATGCGGTGGAGGGGCTTTGTGGACACATGTACTTGCATTATCGGCACACTGGCCGCGCTATTGAGGCTTGATCTTGGTGCTTGGCCCACAAAAAAGGCTCCCGAGGGAGCCTTTTGATGGACGTCAGGGACGACTGGCAGGGCTCAGTCGCGCTCGCCACCCATGATGCCCAGCAGGGCCAGCAGGCTCTGGAACACGTTGAAGATGTCCAGGTACAGGGCCAGCGTGGCGCTGATGTAGTTGGTTTCGCCGCCGTCCAGGATCTGCTTCAGGTCATACAGCATGTAGGCGCTGAAGATGCCGATGGCCAGCATCGAGATCACCATCATCCCCACGCCCGAGCCGACGAACACATTGATGATGCCGCCCACCATGAGCACCAGGGCGCCCACCATCAGCCACTTGCCCATGCCCGACAGGTCACGCTTGATGACGCTGGCCAGGCTGGCCATCACGAAGAACACACCGGCCGTGCCGGCAAAGGCCGTCATGATGAGGTCGGTGCCGTTCTTGAAGCCCAGCACCATGCCGATCATGCGCGACAGCATCAGGCCCATGAAGAACGTGAAGGCCAGCAGCACCGGCACGCCAGCGGCCGAGCGCTTGGTCTTTTCGATGGCGAACATGAAGCCGAACGCGCCGCCCAGGAACACGATCAGGCCCAGGCCGCCGGTCAGCGAACGGGTGATGCCGGTAGCCACGCCAATCCAGGCGCCCAGCACCGTGGGGATCATGCTCAGGGCAAGCAGCCAATAGGTATTGCGAAGCACCTTGTGGCGCTCTTCCTGCGAGATGCCATAGCCCGCAGAGTGGCCCAGGGTGGTGACTTGGTCATTCATCTTGTGTCTCTCCTTGTTGGCCTGCACGACGCAGACGAGAGAAATTCTAGGGTGAGAGCGTTTTTTGCCCCCCAAAAACCGCACCCGGTCACCTACTTTTGGTAAGGATACTTTCACCCTTGCTGGGTGCAACGGCGCGGGGGATGCCGGTATGCTCGGCTCTCTTTGTGTGTCGGGCGGCCTGTGGCGCCTGGCTTCCTCCCCATCTTTCGGATATCTCCATGAAAACCAAGCACGAACTCGAACTGGCCGACGTCAAGGCCGTGGCCGCCGCCGCTGAAGCCGAAGCCCTCAAGAACAACTGGGCCGTGACCATCGCCGTCGTGGACGATGGCGGCCACCTGCTGTGGCTGCAGCGTCTGGATGGTGCAGCGGCCGTGTCGTCGCACATCGCGCCTTCCAAGGCCCGCACGGCCGCTCTGGGCCGTCGCGAAAGCAAGGCCTACGAGGACGTGATCAACGGCGGCCGCACCTCGTTCCTGAGCGCACCCACCATTGACGGCCTGCTCGAAGGCGGCGTGCCAATCATGAAGGACGGCCAGTGCCTGGGCGCCGTGGGTGTGAGCGGCGTGAAGTCCACCGAAGATGCGCAGATCGCCCGCGCGGGCATCGCAGCCCTGGGCCTCTGATTCGGTTGCACTCCCAGCAGGGATTGCATTTGCTCCTAATTTGATAGCTGCAAGCGCATATTCCACTAGCGCATGGCGCCGAAAAGGCTGGCGGTTTCAACAACGAAGTGCGCCAGTCCCCAGTGTAAGTGGGGTCACTT
>NZ_JBMDJH010000043.1:0-7835 GCF_057809085.1 Acidovorax sp. FG48
CGACTATGGGCTGGAAGCGGATCTGTTCACGGCTGTGCCTGAACTGGTCAAGGCCGTCTGAGCCCCGCAGATCACAGGCACAGACCATTCGATGGGATCTGAATGCTATAAAAAATATAGCTTTTAGCGCTTATCGGATGAGCGCTGAGGCTGCTTTTTATACCTATAAATCAGCAGGAGACAAAACCATGACCACATTCCTTTCCCGTCGCAGGCTTGTCCAGGCCACTGGCGCAGCGCTGGCCAGTGCGGCATTGCCAGCACTGGCCCAAACCAGTTGGCCCAGCCGTCCGATTCGCATCATCGTGCCGTACACAGCGGGCGGGTTTACCGACCAGATGGCGCGTCTGCTGACGGTAGGCCTGCAAAAGCAATTCGGTCAGCCGGTTGTCATCGACAACAAACCTGGCGCGAACAGCATCATCGGCGTGGATGCTGTCGCCAAGTCCGCCCCGGACGGTCACACCTTTGGTGTGGTCATTCCGGCCTTTACCGCCAACACCACGCTCTACCCCAAACTGCCCTACAACCCGCGCAAGGACCTGATGGGCGTGTCGCTGCTGGGTGTTTCTCCGTTGGTGGCGGCAGTGGCTCCCAATGCACCGTTCAAGACGGTGAAGGAACTGGTGGCCTATGCCAAGGCCAACCCGGGCAAGGTGAGTTTTGCCTCGTCCGGCACAGGCTCTGCGGCGCACCTGACCAGCGAACTGCTCAAGTCACTGACCAAGACCTTCATGGTCCACATTCCCTACCGCGGCGCAGCCCCGGCGCTGACGGACTTGCTCGGCGGCCAGGTGCCCTTGTTCCTCGACCCTCCGCCCAACCTGATCCAGCCCGCCAAGGCAGGCCGCATCACTCTCATCGGCGTGGCCAGCGAAAAGCGCTTGCCCATGTTGCCTGACGTGCCGACCTTCATCGAGCAAGGCGTGCCCGGCATGCTGGGCAGTACCTGGGCCAGCATGATTGCACCCGCCGGGACGCCGCGCGACATCGTCAAGCGCATGTCGGACGCGGTGAACACCATCATCCAGAGTGATGAAACCAAGGCCAAGCTCGACACCATGGGCACCTTTGGTGAGGGCACCACGCCCGAGGCGTGCGACGCCTTTTTGGCGGCCGAGACGACCAAGTGGGGCAAGGTGATCCGCGACGCGGGTGTCACGCTGGACTGAGAAGGCGTGCGCCGGCCTGGCCTGACGGCCAGGATTTACGCGTAGCGCTTGGCCCGCAGGTTCTCTTTCATCTGCTGCAGGATGGGCTGCAGCGAGCTGCCAATGCGCAGCGCCACGCAGGTGGCCAGTACGTCGATGATGAGCAGGTGCATGAGGCGCGACACCATGGGGCTGTAGCGGTCATAGCCCTCGGGGTGGTCGGCGGCCAAGTGGATCTGGCAGGTGCTGGCCAGGGGTGAGCCGCTGGCGGTGATGACGATGGTGGTGGCACCGTTGCGGCGGGCGATGTCGGCCGCGTCCATCAGGTCGCGGGTGCGGCCCGAGTTGGAGATGATCACTGCGCAATCGCCCGGGCCCAGCAGGGTGGCGCTCATCACCTGCATGTGGCCGTCGCTGCTGGAGATGGAGGTCACGCCCAGGCGAAAGAACTTGTGCTGCGCGTCCTGCGCCACGATGCCCGAGTTGCCCACGCCGTAGAACTCGATGCGCTTGCCCTTCTTCCAGGTGTCCGCAATTGCGTCGGCCGCGCGCTCGATGGCCACGGTGCTGGCCGCGTTGCGGTACTGCAGGAAGGCCGCGACGGCGTTGTCCACCACCTTCACCAGCACGTCGCCGGTCTTGTCGTCGGCATCCACGCTGCGGTGGATGAAGGGCACGCCTTCACTCACACTGCCAGCCAGCTTGAGCTTGAAGTCCGCCAGCCCGTCGTAGCCCATGCTGCGGCAGAAGCGCACCACGGTGGGCTTGCTCACGTGCGCGCGCTCGGCCAGCTCGCGCACGGGCAGGCGGGCAAAAGTGCGCGGGTCGGTCAGCACCAGCTTGGCCACGCGCTGTTCGGCGGGGGCCAGCGAGGGCAGGGAGGCGGTGATGCGGTCGAGCATGTCAGTCTGTGAAGGCGGGGCAGGCTGCGCAGGGGCCTTTGAAAAAGGGGCTGGGACGGGACGCTCCATCTGGCTGCGGTCAGCGCGGTGGCGGGGCCGTCCTCATTTAATGTAACTCGGTTCCCAAAGCTGCGGGGCCCGCGCAATCCCTGCCTTTCAACCTGCTTGCACCGACCCTGGGCGTTTCCCCCCTGGCCCGGGCGGGCCCTGCACGCATAGCATCCTCCATCACGTTATCTAGATACTGAGGAGCCTTCCATGCGCAAACCCTTGCTGACAAAACTTCTGGCCGGTGCGGCCTTGGTGGCTGCTGCGTCGGGCAGCTGGGCCCAGGGGCAGGTCAACATCATTTGCTCGGTGCAGGCCGAGTGGTGCAACCTGATGTCCACGGTGTACGCCAAGACCACTGGCACCAAGGTGAACATGACGGCCAAGGGGTCGGGCGAGGCGCTGGCGCAGCTCAATGCCGAGCGCGCCAACCCCAAGACCGACATCTGGTTTGGCGGCACGGGCGACCCGCACCTGCAGGCGGCCGAGCAGGGCCTGACGCTCGAATACAAGTCGCCCCAGCTCGCGCAGCTCTACCCCTGGGCGCAAAAGCAGGCGGCCGATTCGAAGTACCGCACCGTGGGCGTCTACCTGGGGCCGCTGGGCTTTGGCTACAACAAGGAGCTGCTGGCCAAGCGCAAGCTCAACCCGCCCCAGTCATGGGCCGACCTGCTCAAGCCCGAATTCAAGGGCGAGGTTCAGATGGCCAACCCCGCATCGAGCGGTACCGCCTACACCATGATCGCCACGCTGGTGCAGATCATGGGCGAGGAAAAGGCGTTCGAATACCTCAAGGCCCTGCACCCCAACATCAGCGCGTACACCCGTTCGGGCACAGCCCCGGTCAAGGCGGTTGCACGCGGCGAGACCACGGTGTCCGTGAGCTTTGTGCACGACGTGACCACCGAGGCGGTCAATGGCTTCCCGGTCGGATCGGCCACGCCATCCGAAGGCACGGGTGCCGAAGTGGGCTCCATGAGCATCGTCAAGAACGGCCCCAACACCGAGGCGGCCAAGAAGTTCTACGAATGGGCGCTCACGCCCGGCGGCCAACAGTTTGGCCTGGCGGCCAAGCAGTTCCAGCTGCCCAGCAACACGCAGGTGCCCAAGGACCCGCGCATGACCGATCCGGCCAAGATGAAGCTCATCAACTACGATTACGCCAAGTACGGCGCCAGCGCCGAGCGCCGCCGTCTGATTGCGCGCTGGGAAAAAGACGTGCAGAACGCAACGCGCTAAGGGGTGGTGGTGTCGGCAGCAGCGGCGGCAGCGCACGCAACCCCCCGGACCCGGGCTCCCGGTGCCTCGGTCAACCGGCCCTTGTGGGTCTGGCTGGCCATGGGCGTGTTGGGCTACCTGGTGTTCCCCTGGTATGCACAGCAGGACGCCAATGGCCTGCTGGCGGTCGGCCAGGTCTTCAGCAGCGAGCAGGCCGCCAATGGGCTGATGCAGGCGGCCTTGTTCGGACGCCCCTGGCTGTGGCTGGGCCTGGCCGGGCTGGCGGTGGCGGGCCTGGGGGCCTGCCTGCCCGCCGGGCGCAAGCAAGGCACGCTGCTGGTGGCGGGGGGCGCACTGGGGCTGGCGGCCCTGCTGCTCAGCGGCTTTGCGATTGGTGCGCGCGGCTGGGCGTTTGAATGGATGAACACCAGCCTGGGCGAACTGGGCGCGCGCCAGCCCGGCATGGGCTGGGGCGGGTTTGTGGTGCTGTCGGCACTGCTGGTGCTGCTGTCGTTCGGTGTGGCGCGGCGCGGCTTCTTCAAGGGCGACCTGTTCGTAGCGGCTGCGGTGGTGGGCTGCGGCAGCCTGCTCGCGCTGTTCATCGTGTTCCCGGTGCTCAAGGCGCTGTCGGCGGCATTTTTTCTGGAAGACGGCCCGTTCTCGCTGGCCGTGGTGTGGGAGCGCATTGCGCACGAGCGCAACTTCAGCCTGTCGTGCCTGGCGGGTGGCCAGCGCTGCGGCGTGGCGTGGAACACGCTGTTCCTGGGCTTGATGACGGCCACCAGCACCACGCTGCTGGGCACCTTCATGGCGCTGATGGCCGAGCGCGCTTCGCGCCGCTATGCGCGGCCGCTGAACATCGTGGCGCTGCTGCCCATCATCACGCCGCCGTTCGTGGTGGGCCTGGGGCTGATCCTGCTGTTTGGCCGCGCGGGGGTGTTCAACCAGTTTCTGGAATACGCGTTTGGCATCACGCCGTCGCGCTGGTTCTACGGGTGGCTGGGTGTGTGGGTGGCGCAGACCTTTGCGTTCACGCCCATCGCTTTCATGATCATGCGCGGCGTGGTGCAGGGCGTGGCGCCCAGCCTGGAAGAGGCCGCGCAAACCCTGCGCGCCAGCCCGCACCGCACCTTCATGACCGTGACCCTGCCGCTGCTCAAGCCCGGCCTGGCCAATGCGTTCCTGGTGGGCTTCATCGAAAGCATGGCTGACTTCGGCAACCCCATCGTGGTGGGCGGGCAGTTCTCGGTGCTGTCCACCGAAATTTTCTTTGCCATCGTGGGCGCGCAGTACGACCAGGGCCGTGCGGCATCGCTGGCCTGGATCCTCACTTTCTTTGCGCTCACGGTGTTTGCCATCCAGCGCGGGCTGTTGGGCAAGCAGAACTTCACCACCGTGTCGGGCAAAGGTGACGCGGGCATTGCCATGCCGTTGCCCCGGGGCGTGCGCCGCGTGGTGCATTCGATTGCGCTGCCCTGGATGGCCTTCACGCTCATCGTGTATCTGTTTGCATTGGCCGGCGGATTTGTGCAGACCTGGGGGCGCGACTACACCATCACCTTGGCGCATTTCCGTACCGCGTTCAGCGTGGAATGGGGCGAGTTTGGTGTGGTGTGGGCGGGCACGGCGTGGAACTCGTTCTTCACCACCCTCAAGCTCGCCGCCATCTCCGCGCCGCTCACGGCCACGCTGGGCATTGCCATTGCGTGGCTGCTGGCACGCACCGAGTTCCGGGGGCAGGGCGCGTTCGAATTTGCGGCACTGCTGGCCTTTGCCATCCCCGGCACGGTGCTGGGTGTGAGCTATATCCTGGCGTTCAACGTGCCACCGTTCGAGCTGACGGGCACCGCCCTCATCATCGTGTTGTGTTTTATGTTCCGCAATTTGCCGGTGGGTGTGCGCGCGGGCACGGCGGCGTTCAAGCAGCTGGACCGTTCCCTCGATGAAGCCTCCGTCATGCTGCGCGCGGGCAGCGTGCAGACGCTGCGCCATGTGGTGCTGCCGCTGCTCAAGCCCGCGCTGGTGGCTGCACTGGTCTACAGCTTTGTGCGCGCCATCACCACCGTGAGCGCGGTGATCTTCCTGGTCACAGCCGAGAACGAGCTGGCCACCACCTACATCATCGGCCGCGTGGGCAATGGCGACTATGGCGTGGCGCTGGCGTACTGCACGGTGCTCATCATCCTGATGTCGGCCTCCATCGGACTCATTCAGCTGCTGGTGGGTGATCGCAAACTGGGCCGCCGTGGAGCCGCGCCCGTTGCGCACTGACCCCTCTGAAAAAATAGAAAACACGCCATGAACAACAATGACGCGGGCATCGTGTTCCGCAACATCACCAAGCGCTACGGCAGCGACAGCAGCGCGGCCCTGGCCGTCAAGGGCATCAGCTTTGAGGTGCCGCGCGGCACGCTCACCACCATCCTCGGCCCCTCGGGCTGTGGCAAGACCACCACCTTGCGCATGATCGCGGGGCTGGAGTCGCCCACCTCCGGCGAGATCTTCATCGGCGGCAAGGATGTGACCACGCTGGGCCCCGCGCAGCGCAACGTGAGCATGATGTTCCAGAGCTACGCGCTGTTCCCGCACATGAACGTGGTCGAGAACGTGATGTACGGCCTGCGCATGTCGGGCCAGCCCAAGGAGCAGGCGCGCACCAAGGCCGTGGAGGCGCTGCGCGGCGTGGGCCTGGTGGGCTATGACGACCGCCTGCCCAGTGAACTCTCGGGCGGGCAGCAGCAGCGTGTGGCCCTGGCCCGTGCGCTGGTGCTGGAGCCCGAGGTGCTGCTGTTTGACGAGCCCTTGTCCAACCTCGACGCCCGCCTGCGCCGCGAGATGCGTGAAGAGATCCGTGCGCTGCAGCAGCGCCTGTCGCTCACGGTGGCTTACGTCACGCACGACCAGGCCGAGGCCATGGCGGTGAGCGACCAGATCATCGTGATGAACCAGGGCCTGATTGCGCAAAAGGGCTCGCCCCGCGCGCTGTATGAAACCCCGCACAGCGAATTCGTCGCGGGCTTCATGGGCGAGGCCATGCTGTTCCCGGCCGTGGCCGACGCTGACGGCACGGTGGCGCTCGGCCCACTGGTGTTGCGCCCCCGCATGGCGGTGAAGAGCGGCCCGGTGAAGGTGGCGGTGCGCCCTGAGGCCTGGCGCATTCACCGCCAGGGCGAGGGCCTGCTGCCCGCGCGGCTGGACAAGCGGGCCTATCTGGGCGCGGTGTACGAATACACCTTCGAGACTGCGCTGGGCCACATCTTCGTGGTGTCGTCCGACCTGGACGATGTGCTGGCCGTGGGGGACGAGGTGCAACTGAGCCTGGGTGCCCATGGCGTATCGGTGGTTGGTAGTACCGAAGCTGCCCGGACCAATGCGGAATAATGGCGCCATGACGAACCAACTCGACGCCCTCAAACAGTTCACTACTGTGGTTGCCGACACCGGCGACTTTCTGCAACTGGCCCAGTTCCGTCCGCAGGACGCTACGACCAACCCTTCGCTGATCCTCAAAGCGGTGCAGAAGCCCGAATACGCCCCCTTGCTCAAGGACACCGTTGCCAAGTGGCAAGGGCGTGCGATGGACGAGGTGATCGACCGCCTGCTGGTGCGTTTTGGCTGCGAAATCCTGACCCACGTGCCCGGCCGCGTCTCCACCGAAGTGGACGCCCGCCTGAGCTTTGACACCAGTGCCACCGTCACGCGCGCCGAACGCATCATCGAGCTGTACCAAGCCGAGGGCATTCACATTGACCGCGTGCTCATCAAGATCGCGGCCACGTGGGAAGGCATCCAGGCCGCCGAAAAGCTGGAGCGCAAGGGCATCCACACCAACCTCACGCTGCTGTTTTCGTTCGCCCAGGCCGTGGCCTGCGGCCAGGCCAAGGTGCAGCTGATCTCACCCTTTGTGGGCCGCATTTACGACTGGTACAAGAAGCAGGCGGGTGCGAGCTGGGACGAGGCCGCCCGCGCTGGCGCCAACGACCCGGGCGTGCAGTCGGTTACCCAGATCTACAACCATTACAAGCGCTTCGGCATTGCCACCGAGGTGATGGGCGCGAGCTTCCGCAATGTGGGGCAGATCACGGCGCTGGCTGGGTGCGACCTGTTGACCATTGCGCCCGAGCTGTTGGCGCAGCTGGCTGCGAGTGATGCGCCGTTGCAGCGAGCGTTGGATGCGGAGGCTGCCAAGGCGATGGACCTGCCTGCGGTGAACTATGACGAGCCGGGGTTCCGGTTTGCGCTGAATGAGGATGCGATGGCGACTGAGAAGCTGGCCGAGGGGATTCGGGCGTTTGCAGTGGATGCTGTGAAGCTGGAGAAGCTGATCCTCGCTGCTTGAGGTCTGTTTTTTTGGAGCGGCTGGTGCCTGGGTTGTAGGTGCTGGCCGCTTTTGTTTTTTGCTATTTGCAAAGCAGTGCGCTGATTTAGCCGCATGCTTGTGGTGATGGCGGAGGCCGGGAATCGCCCCGGCGGGCGAGGTACTTTTCTTTGCTTCGCCAAAGAAAAGTACCCAAAA
>NZ_JBMDJH010000044.1:0-4424 GCF_057809085.1 Acidovorax sp. FG48
ACTTACTTGTCTGGGCCTACCTTTTGGCAACGTGCACTTCGTTGTTTAAACCGCCAGTCAAAACTGCTTCTTGGAGGTCTTGCGTGCACTGTCCCGGTGGGGCTGGCCTCGTTACGTGGATCAGCCAGGGGCTGTGGCGACAGCGCCCTGTAGCTTGATTTGCTCGTCTTTAGCGGTGCGCCAGAATTGCCCTAGCCACTTCCGCAAACCCCGCGCCCCGTTCGCCCTGCGTCACATACCGTGGCAGATGTGAGAGCTGCGGCACAAACCGCGCGATGTTGGCCACGCCCACGCTGTGGATGAAGTGCTGGAACATCGCCTGGTCATTGCCTGAGTCGCCCACAAACACCCAGCGGTCCAGCTCCTGCGCCAGATCGCGCCCCAGCAGCTCGCGCACGATCCAGTTGGCGCCCTGCCATTTGTTGAAGTCCCCAAAGCAGCCGTGGATGTGGATGCTGCTCACCGTGGTCTGCATGCCTTCGCGCTGTAGCAAGTCCAGCACCTGTTGCACGGTCTCGGGCGGGTGCCGGTCGAACTCGGCGTAGTCAAAGGCCAGGTCCGTCTCGCGCCCGGCGCTGTCGCGGCTCAGGGCCACACCTGGCACTTCCGAAGCCACCAGCGCGGCGATCTCACGCATGCGTGCCTGGTTGGCGCTGCGCGTGGCGGCGTCTTGCTGGTAGCGCTTGACCAGCGGTGGTTGAGCGCCAGAGCCCCGGGTAAACGCCACAGCACCGTTCTCCGCCACCATGGCATTCACCGGCCAGGTCGAACCGACAGGCCCAGCCATGAAGGGTTCGCACCAACCAATCGGCCGGCCGGTGATGGGAATGACCATCAGGCCCGCGGACTTCAGGTCGGCCAGCGCCTGCAGCGCGTCGGCCGTGATGGCGCCCTCGGTGGTCAGGGTGTCGTCGATGTCGGTGAACACGCCCACCAAGTCGCGGCGGGCCGCTGTCGGCCAGAGGTCCAGAGGTCGCATGCGGGCTCAACCGGCCTTCTGCAGTGCCAACCCCGCATGCTCCCGCAGCGGATGGAAGTGGATCTTGGGAAACCGCTCCTGCGCCAGCCGCACGTCATAGGGCGAGGTGCACAGGTACGCCAGCGTGTCCGCCGCGTCGTGCGCCAGGCGCAGCGGGTAGGCATCGGTAAAGGCGCGCAGATCGGCGGCAGTGTCTGCCGTGATCCAGCGGGCGCCCGTGTACTGGCAGCCTTCCAGCCGCACGTCGGCGTCGTACTCGGCCTTCAGGCGGTGTTGCACCACTTCAAACTGCAGCTGGCCCACGGCGCCCAGCAGCATGTTGCCGCCAGCGTCGGGCTTGAAGACCTGGATGGCGCCTTCTTCGCCCAGCTGGGCCAGGCCCTGCTGCAGCTGCTTGGTGCGCAGCGGGTTCTTGAGCACCACGGTCATGAACATTTCGGGCGCGAAGAAGGGCAGGCCGGTGAACTGCAGGTTCGCGCCGTCGGTGATGGTGTCGCCCAGCTGCACGCCGCCGTGCGTGGTGAAGCCGATGATGTCGCCCGCGTAGGCCTCTTCCACGGCCTCGCGGCGCTGCGACATGAAGGTCACGACCGAGGTCGGCCGCAGCTCCTTGCCGGTGCGCTGCACCTTGAGCTTCATGCCCGGTGTGTACTTTCCCGAGGCCACGCGCACGAAGGCGATGCGGTCGCGGTGGTTGGCGTCCATGTTGGCCTGCACCTTGAAGACCACCCCCGCAAAGCCCTCGTCCTCGGGCTGGATGGTCTTCACCACGGGCTGTCTGTTCACTTCGAGCGTGCTCACGCGCGGGCCGGGCGGCGGTGCCATGTCCACCAGCGCGTCCAGCACCTCCATCACCCCGAAGTTGTTCACGCCGGAGCCGAAGAACACGGGGGTCAACTTGCCGGCCAGGAAGGCCTCGTGGTCCCAGGCGGGCGATGCACCGGTGGCCAGCTCCATGCTGTCCATGGCGGCGTCGAACTCGGCGCCAAAGCGGGCGCGCAGGGTGTCCACATCGGTGAGCGGGATGGATTCGAAGTCCTGCGGGCGACGTTCGCTGCCGGATTCGAACACCGTCATCGTCTTGGTGCGCAAGTTGATGATGCCGCCAAAGCTCTTGCCCTGGCCCACGGGCCAGGTCATGGGGCAGCAGGGCATGCCCAGTTCGCGCTCGACCTCGTCCATGATGTCCAGCGGGTCGCGCACCTCGCGGTCCATCTTGTTGACGAAGGTGATGATGGGCGTGTCGCGCTGGCGGCAGACCTCGATCAGGCGGCGGGTTTGTGCTTCCACACCGTTGGCGGCGTCGATCACCATCAGCGCCGAGTCCACGGCGGTGAGCACGCGGTAGGTGTCTTCCGAGAAGTCCTTGTGGCCGGGCGTGTCGAGCAGGTTGATCACATGCTCGCGGTACAGCATCTGCATGACCGAGCTGGCCACCGAGATGCCGCGCTGCTTTTCGATTTCCATCCAGTCGGAGGTGGCATGGCGGCTGGCCTTTCGGCCCTTGACGGCACCCGCGATCTGGATCGCGCCCGAGAACAGCAGCAGCTTTTCCGTCAGCGTCGTTTTACCGGCGTCGGGGTGGGAAATGATGGCAAAGGTGCGGCGGCGCCGGGTTTCTGGGGCGTAGGACACAGGGGTTCCTGAATGGGATGGGTGCGGGGCAGAGCGCCCTGCGCAAGAAATCTTCGGGCCGGGACCTGCATGGGTCGCAGGGGCGGCAGTCGCGGGATTTTACTGTTCCGTGCAAGGTCCGGGATGAATTCACCCCTGCGGGCATGGCGCCGGGAATGCACTTGCTTTTATAATCCGCCGATCCGAGGAGCGTTGCAGCGTCCCCAGCACAGGCGGGGCGTGAGGCTCGGAGTCATCTAGCAACGACGCTCATCCACTTCGCGTGCGGTGAGGCGTATCGACCATCCCCTTCGCGCAGTGGCTTTTCAAACATGCTTTGGAGCACACCATCATGAACGCACGCGTCAACGCCCCGGTCAACACCGACTGCATCATTGCCGACATCGGCCTGGCCGAATGGGGCCGCAAAGAAATTCGCATCGCCGAAACCGAAATGCCCGGCCTGATGGCCATCCGCGAAGAATTCGCTGCCAAGCAACCGCTCAAGGGCGCACGCATTACCGGCTCGCTGCACATGACGATCCAGACCGCCGTGCTGATCGAGACCCTGCAGGCCCTTGGTGCTGAGGTGCGCTGGGCTTCTTGCAACATCTTCTCCACGCAAGACCACGCCGCAGCCGCGATTGCTGCCGCTGGCACGCCCGTGTTCGCCATCAAGGGCGAGACCCTGGCCGAATACTGGGACTACACCCACCGCATCTTTGACTTTGGCCCCGCAGGCGCCGAAGGCGAAGGCCCCAACCTGATCCTGGACGACGGTGGCGATGCCACGCTGCTGATGCACCTGGGCAAGCGCGCCGAAAAGGACGTATCGCTGATTGCCAACCCCACCAGCGAAGAAGAAACCTGCCTGTTCGCTTCCATCAAGGCCAAGCTGGCGCAAGACCCGACCTGGTACAGCCGCAAGAGCGCCCAGATCATCGGCGTGACCGAAGAAACCACCACGGGCGTGCACCGCCTGAAGGAAATGTCGGCCAAGGGCTCGCTGATGTTCCGCGCCATCAACGTGAACGACTCGGTGACCAAGAGCAAGTTCGACAACCTGTACGGTTGCCGTGAGTCGCTGGTGGACGGCATCAAGCGCGCCACCGACGTGATGATCGCCGGCAAGGTGGCCGTGGTCGCTGGCTACGGCGACGTGGGCAAGGGCAGCGCCCAGGCCCTGCGCGCGCTGAGCGCCCAGGTGTGGGTGACCGAGATCGACCCCATCAACGCCCTGCAGGCCGCGATGGAAGGCTACAAGGTCGTGACCATGGAATACGCTGCCGACAAGGCCGACATCTTCGTGACCACCACCGGCAACAAGGACGTGATCCGCCACGAGCACATGCTGGCCATGAAGGACCAGGCCATCGTCTGCAACATCGGCCACTTCGACAACGAGATCCAGGTCGCGTCGCTGGAGCAGTACCAGTGGGAAGAGATCAAGCCCCAGGTGGACCACGTGATCTTCCCGGACGGCAAGCGCATCATCCTGCTGGCCAAGGGCCGTCTGGTGAACCTGGGCTGCGGCACGGGCCACCCCAGCTTCGTGATGTCGTCGAGCTTTGCCAACCAGACCATTGCCCAGATCGAGCTGTTCACTCACAGCGACTACTACGAAAACGGCAAGGTCTACGTGCTGCCCAAGCACCTGGACGAAAAGGTGGCGCGCCTGCACCTCAAGAAGGTGGGCGCCATGCTGACCGAGCTGACCGACGAACAGGCCGCCTACATCGGCGTGCCCAAGCAAGGCCCCTACAAGCCTGACACCTACCGCTACTGATCCCGGTGCGCGCGCCCTGGCGACAGGGGGCGCGCACGGTGGTGT
>NZ_JBMDJH010000045.1:0-2687 GCF_057809085.1 Acidovorax sp. FG48
GGAACATGCGCTGACAGCTATCAAAACAGAAGTAAAGAAGCACGCAGAGGGGACACCTTCTGCGTGCTTTTTTTGCGTAGCACTTGGGAATCCGCCGTCCCTTCGGGTACGGCAGGGGACTTTTCCGTACTGCTTTCAGCGGTGCGGGTTGGGATACACCAGATGCAGCCCTGGCAGCTGCGGGCGCTGGAAGGGTTGCCACACCACGCCCGGCCCGTGCGGCTGGCCCAGCCGGTCGGCCACGGCCCACCAGGCGCTGGGGTTCAGGCCGATGCCAAAGTGGCTGGCCACCACTTCGATGTTCTCGGTGTGGGGGTTGTGGTCGGCGGGCGCCTGGATGCTGCCGCGCCAGGCCACCACGCCGTCGGTGCGCGAGTAGATGCTGGTGGTGGGCACCGGGGGCGCTTCGGGCAGGTTGTAGTTCTCGGTTTCGCGCTCGATGCTGCGGCCGCTGGCGAACTGGTAGATGCGCCATGCGTTGGTAGAGGTGTGGGGGCCGGCAAACGGCGTGCCCAGGGTCACCACGCAGCGCACCAGGTCGGGCATTTCCTTGGCCAGTTCACGGGCGTAGATGCCGCCCAGGCTCCAGCCCACCAGGCTGACCTTGTTGCCGCTGGCATCCGCCGCTTGCTGCAACTGGGCCTTGGCGTTCTCCAGCACGCCCTCGCGGGGCCCCAGGTTCAGGCCCTGGCCCCAGCCCAGCGTGTTGTAGTTGCGCGATTCGAGGTAGCGGCGCAGGGGCAGGGTGGTGGTGTCACCCGCCGTGAGGCCCGGGAACACGATGACCGTGTGTCCGTCCCCCAGGGGGGCGCGCTGCAGCACAGGCCAGGCGGGCAGCACAGCGCCAAACTCCCACGGAGCGCGCAGCTCCAGGGCAAGCAGCGGCAAGCTCGGCGGTGGCATGTGGTCGGGGGCGGCAGATTTGCGGTCGGAGAAGAGGGGCATCGATTCGTCGTTCCAAAACGGCGCGTGCCAGGCAAGGCACACGGGTGGTGCGACGGTAGCAGTTTTTTGCGCACCAGGGCGGGGCGCGAAATGGAGCGAGCTCTCCAATTGCCCCGTCGTTAGCGGCCTCAGTCCCCTTGCATTGGCGTGGGGGATTGTCAAAAGATGTCACAAAATGAAACCTGCGACTGCTATGCTTTGAATAGCTTTTGCGCATTCCGCGTTCTGGCGCCCCTTGCAGCCCCCCACAGCCTGAAAGCCCCGTGCCATGACCGCTTTTGTCGACTCTGCCGTCCCTGCCAACGCCCACTCTGCAACGCCGGGGCCGGCGTCCAGCGCGGCGGCCGCCGTGCGTGAATTCCTGACCTTTCGCCTAGGCGCGGAGGAATATGGCATCGACATCCTGCGGGTGCAGGAAATCCGCTCGTACGAACGGCCCACGCGCCTGGCGCATTCGCCCGACTTCATCAAGGGAGTGATCGACCTGCGCGGCCGCATCGTCCCCATCCTGGACCTGCGAGTGAAGCTGCAGTGCCCTGAAGCCAGCTACACCGACTTCACCGTCGTCATCATTCTGGACATCGGCTCTACCGTGGTGGGGGCTGTAGTGGACGCGGTGGCCGATGTGGTCTCGCTCACCCCCGACCTCATCAAGCCCACGCCCCAGTTCGAGCGGCAGGGCCATGTGGACCCCGCCTTTGTCACTGGCATTGCCAGCCTGGGCGAACGCATGCTGATCGTGATGGACATCGAGGCCCTGCTGAGCAGTGACGAAATAGGACTGGTGAGATCCGCGGCGCACAGGTAATGTGACAACCCACTACACAAGATCAACACACAGAGGAGAAGAAGGATGAATCAGCTCAAGATTTCAACCCGGCTGGCTGTGGCATTTGCCGTCATGGTGCTTCTGTTGGTCGCTTTGGGGGTTGTGGCCCTGGTGCGGTCGGCCCACCAGCGCGCAGAGCTCAAGGACGTGGTCGATGTCCGAATACCCATCATCAAAGCGCTGGGCGCCCTCAACGACGGGGTGAACGAGCAGGCGATTCAACTCCGCAACCTGGCGATCTTCACTTCGGAGGCGATCGTGAAGTCGGCGACCAGCCAGATAGCGGCTGCGTCGGCGGACGTGGATGCGCAATACAAAACGCTGAACACATTGGTTGTCTCTGACAAGGGCAAGGAACTCATGGCGCGCATGCAGCAGCGGCGTGGTGACTTCCTGAAGCTGCGAGACCAATACCTGACAACGCTCCAGCAAGGCCAACGGGACGAAGCCCTGAAGCTGCTGGAGGAGCAACTTCGCCCTGCGCAGCGGGCCTACATGGCCGCGATCGATGAGCAGTTTGAATTTCAATCCAAGCGAACCGTGGAAGCAGGCGCGCTCGCAGAGTCTGCCGCGCTGGCATTGCAGCGGGACGTGCTCATTGCGGCCGCACTTGCCATCGGTATCGCAATCTTTCTGGCCATCACCATCATCCGCTCCATCACCCGCCCCCTGGCACAGGCGGTGGAGGCGGCCGACCGCGTGGCCGGTGGCGACCTGAGCGGTCAGATCGTCGTGCAGTCCAAGGATGAAACCGGGCACCTGCTCAGCGCCCTGCAGCGGATGCAGCAAAGCCTGGTCAACACCGTCAGCACGGTACGCCAGAACGCTGAAGGCGTGGCCTCAGCCAGCGCGCAGATAGCCTCCGGCAACAACGACCTGAGCGCGCGCACAGAGCAGCAGGCCAGCGCGCTGG
>NZ_JBMDJH010000046.1:0-2674 GCF_057809085.1 Acidovorax sp. FG48
TACATCGTGGGCGACTGCGAGCGGTGGATTTTTGCTAACTGGGAGCAGTTCCCGGAGCGCATCCGCATCCTGATCCAGCGAGAGGTGGAGGAAGAAATCAAGCGCGACGACGAGGCCCGCGAGGAAGGCCGCGACTACAAGCCGCTGGGCCACGACTGCGACCGGGCGGCCTGGGAGCGTGTTCGAACGCTTTGGAAGCCACAACCCACCCAACACACAGGCCCGCAATAGCGGGTCTTTCTGTTTCTGGAGCCACAAATTGATTGCAGCCCTATACGTAGAAACTGACGGCGCTTACTTTGGCCTGCCTGGCGTTGATCCGTGGGATGAAAAGCGGGACGCCAGGAAATACGCCGGGCCGCATCCGGTTGTAGCGCATCCGCCATGCCAGCGATGGGGGAGGTTCTGGCACGGCAGCACGCGCAAGCCACACCAGTTCAAGCTTGGCGACGATGGCGGGTGCTTTAAGGCGGCGCTGGATGCCGTCCTACGGTTCGGTGGCGTACTTGAGCACCCTTGCGACTCACACGCCTGGGAGGCCCATGGGATTCCCAAGCCACCGCGTTCTGGGGGGTGGATTCCAGTGGCGCAAGGGGTGTGGACGTGCTGCGTTTACCAGGGGCATTACGGGCACTTGGCTGGCAAAGCCACATGGCTTCTGGCAGCAAGGGTGAAATGCCCGCCAGAACTGCGCTGGGGCAAGACCGAGCAGCGCATCCACCCTCGGGCGCTGGAACTGCACGGATACGAGAAAGCCAGGCGCATCGGAATGATGGCCATGGTCGGCGGCAAGGACAAAACACGCATTCGCAATGCCACCCCGGACGAGTTCCGCGAGGTGCTGATTTCCATTGCATCCAGCGCATGCACGACCCATTCACAGAGGATTCCCCATGACCGATAAAACAGACAGCAAGGAGCGCGAGGTGGCCGAGCAATGGCTGCGCGACCGTTACGGCGCCTATCGCGGCCACTTTGCATGGCGCGAGCTGGAAGAAGCATTCTTGGCTGGCCGCGCATCCCTCGCAGCAAGTGCGGTGAGTGGCCCGCTGATGGGCAAGCCGCAAGAAATGCCCGACCTGTCAGCACTGACAGAGCGCGGGGCGAAGGCATGGGCTGGTGTTGATGCGCAGGGGCTGCGGGATGGAGTGGCATCTGTCGCAGCAATTGCCCCAGCACCATCGTGGAAAATCAAAGAGCCCTACACACTGGCAGAGATCAAAGCCAAGATCGCAAGCAACGACTACAGCGCAGAGCTAATGCTGCAGCACGCAATGCTGCATCTTGACCGACTCGCAGCAAGTGCGGGGAGTGAGCCAGTGGCGTGGGTCGATGAGCGAGCGCTTGCCTGGCTGGCAAACAGCCGATCGCTCTCTGCAACCATCACCACGAAGCTGGAGAAAGGGAAGTCTTTTGAACGGCCCATGCCACTCTATCTCCACCACTCTCCCCCAGAGGGAATGGTGGGAGGGTGCAACGGAGGATCAAATGATTGAGGAATGGCGCTCAGTGGCTGACATGCCTGCGTATGAGGTAAGCAACCTTGGACGCGTCAGAAGCATTGATCGCTTGATACCAAATGGTCATGGCGGGTTCACAAAATGCCAAGGTCGCCTACTGACGCCTCGCCCGCAGATGCATGGCTACCCAGTTGTGACGCTGCGCAATGGTAAGTCGGTCCGTGTCGTAGCGCGAGTCCACCGCCTTGTCGCTATCGCCTTCGTGCCCAACCCATTTGGCAAGGAGACTGTCAACCACATAGATTGCAACCGGGCAAATGCGGAAGCGACAAATCTTGAATGGTGCACGCAAAAGGAGAACCTGATGCATTCGCAGAACCTCGGACGCATGCAGCGCAACTACTGGAGCGGGCGCAGGTCACCATCTGCCAGCCTTACCGATGCCACAGCTCGGTCTATCAGAGACGCCTATGCACAAGGAGGTGTTTCTTATGCCGCACTTGCTAAGCGATACGGGACAAACAAGCGAACCATTGGCCGGATCATTTCAGGAGAAACCTATGTGTAACCGCGAATGGCAAAGCATTGCCACGGCGCCGAAGGATGGAACGCCCATCATCGCTTACAGGCCTTCAAGCCCTCCACACATTGAATGCATGAACTGGTGCGCATATGAAGACGCAGACATCCCAGGCGCTTGGCACTGGGCCTATGACGGCGATGCGCCTAGAGAAAATCCGCCCACCCACTGGATGCCCCTTCCTCCCCCACCCACCTCATCTGCGGATAGCAGAAAGGGGGAGTGATGGCTGCCTGCACACACGAAAGCATGACCAGCACTTTTGAGCGCGGCGTGTACTGCTGTCAATGCAACGAGCCATTGGTCGGGTTCTTCTGGCCGGTGTCGCGAAATACGCCAGCAGGTGTGCTGCTTTATGCGCTGCGTAACGCTCAGACCAATGATGCACAACAGGAGCAAAGACCATGACAAACCAACAAGGGGCGCCAGAAGCGCTGCGGCCTGAAATGCTTGACGATCTGATAGAAACGTTTGCGACCGCAGGACTCGGACGTCACAACCTCATGCGTGTGGAGTTGCCACGCCATCAGTGGGCACAGCTCGCCGTTGCACTAAGCCGCCTCTACGCCGAGAACGAGCGCCTTGCCGCCCTGGTAGAGGCACAGCAGTCCACCACTCATGTTCAAAATCCAGC
>NZ_JBMDJH010000047.1:0-2565 GCF_057809085.1 Acidovorax sp. FG48
ATGAGGACCATGGGGCGCGATTAAAGGGGCATCACTAGCATTCGCTAGAAGAGCCCAAAAATAGCCGCAAGCGCATGTTCTATATGCGCTTGCTGCTATCAATTAAATAGCAATAATGAGACGAGCTGGAGGGCCTTGGTCCACCAGCTCGACGACCTCAGCCGCGGCGTGGCTTGCGCGCTTTGCCTTTGCTGGACTTACCCGCCACCGCCTTCTTGACCGAGGCTTTGAGCGACTGGATCGGCGAACGCGCGGCCCGCTCGCGGGTCAGGCCTGCCTGCTCGGTGGCAGATGGACCTGCGGCCTTGTCGGCCTTGCGTCCGCCGGACCGACCACCCGCCTTGCGGGCGCCACCACCAGCCCCCTCGGTGCCCACACCCTTGTCCTTGAGCGCGCGGCCCAGCAGCTCCTCGCCTTCGCGCACCAGGCGGAAGTCGATCTTGCGTCCGTCCAGATCCACCCGGCTCACCTGCACCCGCACCCGCGCGCCGATGGCGTAGCGGATACCGGTGCGCTCGCCGCGCAGCTCCTGGCGCGCCTCGTCGAACTTGAAGTATTCGCCGCCCAATTCGGTGATGTGCACCAGCCCCTCGACGTACATCGCGTCCAGCGTCACGAAGATGCCGAAGCTCGTCGCAGCACTGACCACGCCACTGTATTCTTCGCCCAGGTGCTCGCGCATGTACTTGCACTTGAGCCAGGCTTCCACATCGCGGCTGGCCTCGTCGGCGCGGCGCTCGTTGGCACTGCAGTGCAGGCCTGCGGCCTCCCAGGCCTGGGTGTCGCGGCTGGGCGGTTTCACATCCTTGCGTGGCTTGGTGCCAGGTGCGGCCACGCGCGCAGCCAGGCGTTTGGCCAGCTTGGCATGTGCCTCGCCCGGTGTAGGCAGCGCAGGCAGCTTGTACTGCGTCTTGTTCAGGATGGCCTTGATGACCCGGTGCACCAGCAGGTCGGGGTAGCGACGGATGGGGCTGGTGAAGTGGGTGTAGGCATCAAACGCCAGCCCGAAATGGCCGCTGTTGATGGGCGTGTAGATGGCCTGCTGCATGGAGCGCAACAGCATGGTGTGGATCTGCTGCGCGTCGGGCCGCTCCTTGGTCGCCTCGGCAATTGCCTGGAAGTCACCCGGCTTGGGGTCGTCGCCAATCGTCATGCCCACAGCCATGGCCTTGAGGTAGTTGCGCAGGATCTCCTGCTTCTCGGGCGTGGGGCCTTCGTGCACGCGGAACAGGCCGGGCTGGCCGCCCTGGGCGATGAAGTCGGCGCTGCACACGTTGGCGGCCAGCATGGCTTCTTCGATGAGCTTGTGCGCTTCGTTGCGGGTGCGGGGAACGATCTTCTCGATGCGGCCGTTTTCGTCGCAGACGATCTGTGTCTCGGTGGTTTCGAAGTCCACCGCGCCGCGCGCCTGGCGTGCCACCAGCAACGCGCGGTACACATCGTGCAGGTTGAGCAGGTCCTTGACCCGGTCCTTGCGCTTGCTGGCTTCGGGTCCGCGCGTGTTGGCCAGGATGGCTGCCACCTCGGTATACGTAAAGCGCGCGTGGCTGAACATCACAGCCGGGTAGAACTGGTAGGCGTGCACCTCGCCTTTGGCCGTGACCAGCATGTCGCAGACCATGCACAGGCGCTCCACCTCGGGGTTGAGCGAACACAGGCCGTTGGACAGCTTCTCGGGCAACATGGGGATCACGCGGCGCGGGAAGTAGACGCTGGTAGCGCGGTCGTAGGCGTCGATGTCGATGGCGCTGCCGGTCTCCACGTAGTGGCTCACATCGGCAATGGCCACCAGCAGGCGCCAGCCCTTGCTGCGACCGACCTTGGCAGGCTCGCAGTACACGGCGTCGTCGAAGTCGCGCGCGTCTTCGCCGTCGATGGTGACCAAGGGCACGTCGGTCAGGTCCACACGGCGTTTCTTGTCCTGCGCACGCACCTTGTCGGGCAGGGCTTTGGCCTGGGCCAAGCATTCCTCTGAGAATTCGTGCGGCACGCCGTACTTGCGCACGGCAATCTCGATCTCCATGCCCGGGTCGTCGACTTCACCCAGCACCTCGGTGATGCGGCCCACGGGCTGGCCAAACAGCGCGGGCGGCTCGGTCAACTCGACTACCACGACCTGCCCCGGCTTGGCGGCGCCAGTGGCCCCCTTGGGGATCAGCACATCCTGGCCGTAGCGCTTGTCCTCTGGCGCCACCAGCCAGACACCGCTTTCCTGCAGCAGGCGGCCGATGATGGGCTGTGGCGGGCGCTCGATGATTTCCACAACGCGGCCTTCGGGCCGGCCACGGCGGTCCTGGCGCACGATGCGCACACGCACGCGGTCCTTGTGCAGGACGGCGCGCATTTCGTTCGGGGGAATATAGATGTCGCCTTCGCCATCGTCGCGGATGACGAAACCGTGTCCATCACGGTGCCCTTGCACGCTGCCTTCGATCTCTTGCGACAAATGTGTGGCTGGCTGCGTGCCGGGGGTGGATTTTTTGTTATACAATCTTAGTCTTTCCTGAAATGCCCAGGTGGCGGAATTGGTAGACGCACTAGTTTCAGGTACTAGCGAGTAACATC
>NZ_JBMDJH010000048.1:0-1380 GCF_057809085.1 Acidovorax sp. FG48
CTCCTCAAAGCCCTGGTCGACAAAGAACAACCTTCTCTCATCATCCTGGGCAAACAAGCCATCGACGACGACGCCAACCAGACCGGCCAGATGCTGGCAGCCCTGGCCGACCTGCCCCAAGCCACCTTCGCCAGCAAGGTTGAACTCGCTGCCGACAAGGTCAGCGTGACCCGCGAAATCGACGGCGGCCTCGAAACCCTGGCCCTGACCCTCCCTGCCGTCATCACCACCGACCTGCGCCTGAACGAACCCCGCTACGTCACCTTGCCCAACATCATGAAGGCCAAGAAAAAGCAGCTCGACACCGTCAAGCCCGAAGACCTCGGTGTGGACGTGGCGCCCCGCCTGAAGACCCTGAAAGTGACCGAGCCCGCCAAGCGCGGCGCAGGCATCAAGGTGGCCGATGTGGCCGCCCTGGTCGAAAAACTCAAGAACGAAGCGAAGGTGATCTAAATGTCGGTACTCGTTATTGCTGAACACGACAACGCGTCCATCAAGGGCGCCACGCTGAACACCGTCACGGCCGCCGTCGCCTGCGGCGGCGACGTGCACGTGCTGGTGGCCGGCCACAATGCCGGTGCAGCCGCACAAGCCGCCGCCAGCATCGCCGGAGTCGCCAAGGTCATCCACGCCGACGCAGCCGGCCTGGAACACGGCCTGGCAGAGAACGTGGCCGCCCAAGTGCTCGCCATCGCCTCCAACTACAGCCACATCCTCTTCCCCGCGACTGCCAGCGGCAAGAACGTGGCCCCCCGCGTGGCCGCCAAGCTCGATGTCGCCCAGATCAGCGACATCACCAAGGTCGTCTCTCCTGACACCTTCGAGCGCCCCATCTACGCTGGCAACGCCATTGCCACCGTGCAAAGCAGCGACAGCGTCAAGATCATCACCGTGCGCACCACCGGCTTTGACGCCGCAGCCGCCACTGGTGGCAGCGCAGCAGTCGAAACCGCCGCTGCCACAGCAGACGCCGGCAAGAGCAGCTTCGTGGGCAGCGAAATCGCCAAGAGCGACCGCCCCGAGCTGACGGCTGCCAAGATCATCGTCTCCGGTGGTCGGGCCCTGGGCAGCAAGGAAAAGTTCGACGAAGTCATGACGCCCCTGGCCGACAAGCTGGGTGCCGCTCTGGGTGCCAGCCGCGCAGCGGTGGATGCAGGCTACGCGCCCAACGACTGGCAAGTGGGCCAGACGGGCAAGATCGTGGCGCCGCAGCTGTATGTGGCGGCTGGTATCTCGGGTGCCATCCAGCACTTGGCAGGCATGAAGGATTCGAAGGTGATCGTGGCGATCAACAAGGACCCTGAGGCACCGATCTTCAGCGTGGCCGACTATGGGCTGGAAGCGGATCTGTTCACGGCTGTGCCTGAACTGGTCAAGGCC
>NZ_JBMDJH010000049.1:0-1066 GCF_057809085.1 Acidovorax sp. FG48
GGCGGTTTCAACAACGAAGTGCGCCAGTCCCCAGTGTAAGTGGGGTCACTTTGTAGCCGTGGAACACCTCATGCGGAGTCTTCCAGCCCAAGCATCTGCGGGGTCGGTGGTTGAGCCGGTACACGGCTTGGAGCACCTGCTCTTCGCTGGCCATGCCTAGATCGCTGCCCTTGGGGAAGTAGTGGCGTAGCAGTCCATTGTGGTTCTCGTTGAGCCCACGCTGCCAGGGGCTGTGCGGGTCAGCAAAGTACACCTTCGTCTTTAGACGCCTATGTACCCACCTGTGCTGGGCGAACTCCTTGCCGTTGTCCAGCGTCAGGGTGTGGCGGCGCCTAGGATGGGGCCTGAGCATTTCGATGATGGCCTGGCCCACCGGCTCGGCCTGGCGCCGCTGCACACGCTGCGCCAGTGTGTAGCGCGAGCGCCGCTCGGTCAGGGTCACCAGCCCTGCCAGCCCACCCGCACCCGAGACGATGGTGTCGCCCTCCCAATCCCCCAGGCGCGCTCGCTTGTCCACGATGGCGGGGCGCTGTGCGATACCCACGCGATCGCGCAGTTGCCCCGCACCTGTGTGTGCCTTGCGCCGGCACTGGCCGCAACGCAGGCGCGGTGCAGCTTGTCCCATGCGGCGCAGCCGGTTGTAGATGCAGGTGTGGCTGATGCGCAGGCGCCTTTCCAGCCCCAGGCGGGCGGCGGCCTGCTGAGGTGACAGATCCAGCTGCAGATACGACAGCACCAGCTCCCACTGGGCATCGTCAAAGCGCTGAGCGTTGGTCTGGCCGCTTTGGCGCGAGAGAGCCTGTTGATGGGCGTTGTGGGCTTGGTAGGCTGTGCTGGCGTCGCTGTTGCGCCGGATCTCGCGGGCAATGGTGCTGCGGTGGCGCCCCAGGCGCAGGGCTGTCTGTGTGATCGACAGCCCCACGTCGCGCAGGCATTGGATTTGGTAACGTTCGCTTTGGCTCAGATGGGTGTAGTTCATGGTGCACTTGGGTTGACTGGCAGGTCACACAAGTCATCTTCACTTACTTGTCTGGGCCTACCTTTTGGCAACGTGCACTTCGTTGTT